>NZ_JBHSQK010000063.1:0-47677 GCF_042658055.1 Pseudonocardia lutea | reverse complement strand
GCCGCATCGGGCTGGGCGGGCGCCCGGCCGCCGTCCGCGCCGACGACGCCCGGCACGCGGACCCGGCCTGGACGGACGACCCGCTGCTCTCCCGGCTGCTGCAGGCGCACCGGGCCGCCCGGGACTCCGCGCTGGAGCTGGTCGAGGACCTCGCCGCCGACGCCGACGACGCCGACCGGCTGCGGGTCGCCGTCGCCCGGCTCGCCGACCTCCTCGCCCCCGGCACGAACCCGCTGCTGCACCCGCGCGGCCTGCGCGAGGCGCTGCGCTCCGGCGGCGCGAGCGCCGTCCGGACCGTGCGGGCCCTGCGCGCGGATCTCGCGTCGCGCCCGCGCCTGCCGGAGGGCCACGCGCGGCTCGAGCCCGGCGTCGGGACGGCGAGCGCCCCGGGTGCCGTCGTGCTGCGCACCCCGCTGTTCGAGCTGCTCCACTACCTGCCGGCCACGGAGCAGGTCGCCGAGGTGCCGGTGCTGGTGGTGCCGGGCGTGGTCAACCGCTTCCACCTCGTCGACCTCGCCCCGGACCGCAGCCTGGTCCGCCGCCTCGTCGAGGCCGGCCAGCAGGTGTTCGCGCTGTCCTGGCGCGACCCTGGCCCCGAGGACGCCGGGCGCGGGCTCGACGCGTACGCCGAGGCCGTCGCCGAGGCGCTGGGGGCGTGCGAACGGATCTGCCGGGTGGACCGCACCACGCTGCTCGGCATCTCCACCGGCGGGCTGCTCGCCGCGGCCGTCACCGCGCGGCTGGAGCGGCAGGAGCGGGTCGCGGCGCTGGTGCTGGCCGGCACCACGCTGGACCGCGAGCGCTCGCGCACGGGGCCCGCCGCCGCCCCGGTCGACGACGACGACGTCCGCGCCGCCGTCGCCGCCGTCGGCCGGGCGGGCCTGCTCGACGGGCGCCGGCTCGCCGAGATCCACGCCCTGCTCTGCCCGGAGGCGCTGGTCTGGCCGGCCTGGGAGCGGCGGTACCTCGGCGCCGGGACGGGCCGGCCCGATCCGCTGCGCGCCTGGAACCTCGACGCGCTGCACGTGCCCGCCGCGCTGTTCCGCGACCTCGCCGAGCTGGCGCTCTCCGGCGCGCTGACCCGGCCCGGCGCGGCGCGCGTGCTCGGCGGCCCGGTGGACCTCTCCGCGGTGGACCGGGAGGTCTACCTGCTCTCCGGGGTCGCGGACCGGGTCGGGAGCTGGCAGGCCGTCTACCGGACCTCGCAGGTGCTGGGCGGCAAGTGCCGGTTCGTGCTGGTCCCCGGCAGCACCGCGGCCGCGGTCGGGTACGGCACCAGCGCGCACCGGGTCGCCGCGGGCGCGGTGTCGGCGGGCAACCCGGCCGACGCCGAGCGGTGGCGGGCGGCCTCGCACGTCGAGCAGGGCTCCTGGTGGGAGGACCTCGTGGCCTGGCTGGGCGAGCGGTCCGGGGCCGTCGTCGACGCACCGCCGGAGCTGGGCGGACGCGGGCTGCACCCGATCCACCCGGCCCCGGGCACCTACCTCTCCTGGGCCACCCCGGCCGGCCCGCTCTCCCCGGGCCCTGCCACCACAGCGGCCCTCCGGTGGCCGGGAACCTAGGGCACGACGGTCACGGGCCAGCGCCCGGCCCGCACCACCCGCACGGCGACCGATCCGAACAGCTTGTGCCCGGCCTGCACGCTGGCCCCGACGAGGATGGCGTCGGCCCGCTCCCGCTCGGCGACCTGCGTCAGCGCCAGGACCGGGTCGCCGACGACCACCTCGAAGGCCACATCGACGCCGTACTGCGGGCCGAGCTCCTCGACCCCGGCGCGCAGCTCCTGCAGCAGGGTGTCGGCCTGCGGGTCGGCGACGACCGACGCGGCCAGCGGCACGGCCGTGGCGAAGGCGACGGACGGCAGCCGGTCGGCGTACACCGCCACGACCCGGCCGCCCTGCCGGCGGGCCTGCCCCACGGCGTAGTGCAGCGCCCGCCAGCCCGTCTCGGAGCCGTCGATCCCGACCACGACGGCCCGCGGGCCGTCGCAGCCGTACTCGAAGCTCACCGCCGGCCGCTCTCGTGCTCCAGCGCCTGCTCGGCGAGGATGGCCTCCTCCTCGACCGCGGGCACCTGCGTGACGGCCTCCTCGGCGGCCGCGTCCTCGGCCGCGGCGTCCTCGTCGGCGTCCTCCAGGGCGCGGTGCACGGTGCTCAGCAGCAGCGCTCCGGCGAGGACGACGACGGCGGCGATCCAGAACGGGACGTGCACGTTCAGGCCCTCGGCCAGCAGCCCCGCGACGAACGGGGCGAGGCCGCCGCCGATGAACCGGACGAAGCCGTAGGTGGCGCTGGCGACGTTGCGGGGCACCGGCGAGATGCTCATGACCGCGGTCGTGACCAGCGTGTTGTTCAGCCCGACGAAGGCGCCGGAGAGGATCACCGCGACGATCACGGTGGGCACGGTGCCGGCGAAGGTGCCGATCACCGCGAGGATCACCGCGATGCAGACCAGGCTGCCGTAGAGCGTGCGGGCGGTGCCGAAACGGCCCTTGAGCCAGGTGGCGCCGAACACCGCGAAGAGTGCGACGAGCACGCCCCAGGCGAAGAACACGGCCCCGAGCCGCAGCGCCGAGAGGTTCATGAGGAAGGGCGCGTAGCCGAGCAGGGTGAAGAAGCCCCAGTTGTAGAGCAGGCCGACCAGGCTCGTGGTGCGCAGGCTGCGGTGGCGCAGCGCGGTCAGCGGCTCGGAGAGCTTCGACGGCTGGGCGGGCCTGGGGGTGCTGTCGACGAACACCAGGGTCGCGACCAGCGCGATCAGCATCAGCGCCGAGACGCCGAAGAACGGGCCGCGCCAGGAGATGTTGCCGAGCAGGCCGCCGAGCAGCGGCCCGGAGGCGATGCCGACGCCCAGCGCGGTCTCGTAGAGCACGATCGCGCCACCGAACCCGCCGCTGGCGGACCCGACGATCACGGCGAGGCTGGTGGCGATGAACAGGGCGTTGCCGAGGCCCCAGCCGGCGCGGAAGCCGACGATCCCGCCGATCCCGCCGGCCAGCGCGGCCGCGGCGGCGAAGACGACGATCAGCGCCAGCCCGATGACCAGCGTGCGCTTGGCGCCGATCCGGCTGGACACCCAGCCCGTGACCAGCATGGCCACCGCGGTGACCACGAGGTAGCTGGTGAACAGCAGCTCGACCTGGGTGTGGCTGGCGTGCAGCTGGCTCGCGAGCGCGGGCAGGATCGGGTCGACGAGACCGATGCCCATGAACGAGATGACGCAGGCGAAGGCGACGGCCCAGACCGCCTTCGGTTGCCGGAACAGACTTGCGGACGTGCCGTGAGAACTCACGACGGCTCCCCCTCGGTACGGGTCGGGCGGGTGGTCGGGGTGCCGGCGGCCTCGTCGTCGGGCCCGGTGGGGCCGGCGGGGGTCGTCGGGGACGGGGTGTCGATCAGGGCGGCCAGGGCGCACGTCGCGCCGAGCAGCGCGCGCCGGTCGTCGGCGGACAGGGTGGTGATCCGGTCGGCGAGGAGCGCCGTGCGCCGGGCGTGCCGCTCCGTGTTGTAGGCGCGGCCCGCGGCGGTGGCCGAGACGAGCGTCGCGCGCCCGTCCGACGGGTCGGGGGCGCGCTGCACGAGCCCGGCCGCCTCGAGCCGGCTCACGATGCCGGTCATGCCGGGCTGTGAGGCCCGCTCCTGGACGGCCAGCTCCGTGACCCGCCGGGGGCCCTGGCGGTCCAGGTCGTCGAGGACGGACAGGGCGACGGCGTTCCACTCCTCGCCGCGCAGCGTGCGGCGCAGCCAGCTCGCGGTGCGTTCGAGGACCTGGGCGAACTCGGCGACCTGCGCGTCGTCGCGCGCCGGGCTCGCGGGTGCCGTGGGAGTCACGCGAACCATTACATCACGCAACTATATAAGTCGTCGATGCAGTGTGAGCGACACCCGGATCCCGGAGCGGTCGAACACCCGTTCTACGGTCAACCTGGACGTTCCGCCCGGCAGGAGAGGGAGCACGTGACCGCCGAGACCGACACCACCTCGACCGACACCACCTCGACCGACACCACCTTGACGGGCACCGCCCCGACCGACACCGGCCCGACCGGCGGATCCGCGACCCCCGGGGCGAGCTCCGCCTCCACCCCGGCGACGGAGCCGGCCGGCAGCGGGGCGACCGGGACCGCACCGGCCGAGCCGGGCCCGCGCAAGCGGGGCCGGCCGAAGGGCTCGACGGCCCGCACGACCCGGGTGGTCGAGCTGACCCTCACGGTCAGCGGCACGGCCGACGGCGAGTGGCAGGCCGAGCTCAAGCGCGGCACGACGTGGCTGGCCCGGGCCCTGCCGGTGTCCGCCGGCGCGGTGCAGAAGGCGGCCGCCGAGCTGCACGCGGAGATCTCCGGCCCGATCGAGGAGGTCATCGGCGAGGCACGGGCCACCCGGGAGGCGAAGGTCGCCGAGCTCGAGGCCCAGCTGGAGCAGGCGAAGAAGGCGCTCGCCGAGCTGGACTGAGCCTTCCGGCGGGCCCGGCCCGCGGCGCCGGCGCGGAGCTGTGGACAGGTCCCGAACACACCGCGGGGGGCTCGCCGGTTCCGTCGGTGCGCGTCGCTAACTTGACCCACGTGTGGGTGGTGCACCGGGCCGAGCGGGCCGACCGGCTGGCCGACGCGCTCGCCGAGGTGATCGGCGGGCCGGCGGCGGACCCCTTCGTGCCCGAGATCGTCGCGGTGCCCGAGCGCGGGGTCGAGCGGTGGCTCGGGCAGCGGCTCGCCCACCGCCTGGGCACCGGCGGCGGGAGGGACGGGGGCGCGGACGGGGTGTGCGCCAACGTCCGGTTCCCCCCTCCCGGCCAGATCCTCGCCGAGGCGGTCGACGCGGCGACCGGCACCGACCCGGAGACCGACCCCTGGCACCCGGCGCGGGCGGTGTGGCCGCTGCTGGAGGAGGTCGTGGCGGCCGTCGAGGTGCCCGGCGAGACCTTCGCCGCCCTGGCCGCGCACCTCTCGCAGAGCGGCGGCAGCCGGACCTACGCCGTGGCCCGCCGGCTCGCGGACCTCTTCGCCGGCTACGCCGTGCACCGGCCGGACATGCTCCGGGCCTGGTGGGCGGGCTCGTCGGAGGGCGTTCCGGAGGACCTGTGCTGGCAGGTGGAGCTGTGGCGGCGGCTGCGCGCCCGGATCGGCGTCCCGGGTCCGGCCGAGCGGCTCGAGCAGGCCGAGCGGGCGCTGCGCGCGGACCCGGGCCTGGTGGACCTGCCCGGGCGGCTGTCGGTGTTCGGCCCCACCCGGCTGGCGGCCGAGCACCTCGCCGTGCTGTCCGCGCTCGCCGAGCACCGCGAGGTGCACCTCTGGCTGCCGCACCCCTCCCCCGCGCTGTGGGAGAAGCTGTCCGCCTCGCAGGGCGCCGCCGTTCCGCGCCGCGCGGACGAGTCGGCGAACGCTGTGGTCAACCCGCTGCTGCGCTCCCTGGGGCGGGACGTCCGGGAGCTGCAGCTGCGGCTGCCGGCCGCGGTCGAGGTGGTCCACCACCCGGTCGGGCCGGCGCCGGCGACGCTGCTCGGGCGCCTGCAGCAGGCCCTGCGCGAGGACCACGTCCCCACGGGTGAGCTGCCGCTGCTCGATCCGGGTGACCGCAGCGTGCAGGTGCACGCCTGCCACGGCCCGGACCGCCAGGTCGAGGTGCTGCGGGAGATCGTCCTCGGCCTGCTCGCGGCCGACGAGACCCTCGAACCGCGGGACGTGATCGTGATGTGCCCGGACATCGAGGCGTTCGCGCCGCTGATCTCGGCGTCGTTCGGGCTGGCGGTCACGGAGGCGGTCGGCCCCGACCAGGCGGACACCCACCCCGGGCACCGGCTGCGCGTCCGGCTCGCGGACCGGGCGCTGCGCCAGGCCAATCCCCTGCTCGGCACGGTGTCGGCGCTGCTCGAGCTGGCCGACTCCCGCGTCTCGGCCTCCCAGGTGCTCGACCTGGTCGGCTCCGCGCCGGTGCGGCGCCGCTTCCGGCTCGACGACGACGCGCTGGACCGGATCGGCGAGCTCGTGGTGCGGGCGGGGGTGCGGTGGGGGCTCGACGGCGAGCACCGCCGCCCCTTCAAGCTCGACGGCTTCCCGCAGAACACCTGGTCGGCGGGGCTGGACCGGATGCTGCTCGGGGTCGCCATGGCCGAGCGGCCGGGCGAGCAGGGCTGGCTGGGCACCGCCCTGCCGCTCGACGACGTCGACTCCTCGGACGTCGACCTCGTCGGCTCGCTGGCCGAGATCCTCGACCGGCTGCGCACCACGCTCGACGCGCTCGCCGGCCCGCAGCCGCTCACCGCATGGGTCGCGGCGCTGCTCGACGGGCTGTCCGCCCTCACCGCCACGACGGCGTCGGAGGCCTGGCAGGAGGCGCAGGCGCGGGCCGAGCTCGCCGAGGTGGTGCGCTCGGCCGGGCCGCAGGGCGGCACCGTCCCGCTCACCCTGTCGGACGTCCGCGGCCTGCTCGCCGACCGGCTGCGCGGCCGCCCGAGCCGGGCGAACTTCCGCACCGGCACCCTGACCGTCGCCACCCTGGTGCCGATGCGCTCGGTGCCGCACCGGGTCGTCTGCCTGCTCGGGGTGGACGACGGGGTGTTCCCCCGCACCGGCGCGCCGGACGGGGACGACGTGCTGGCCCGGGACCCGCGCGTCGGCGAGCGGGACCCGCGCAGCGAGGACCGCCAGCTCCTGCTCGACGCGCTCACGGCGGCCACCGAGCACCTGGTCGTGGTGCACTCGGGCATGAACGAGCGGACCGGGGCGGACCGGCCGCCCGCGGTCCCGATCGGCGAGCTGCTCGACGCCGTCGACGCGACCGTGCGGGTACCCGCCGGCTCCCGCTTCGCCACCGCGAGCGAGGCGATCACGGTCCGGCACCCGCTGCAGCCCTTCGACCCCCGCAACTTCACCCCGGACCTCACCGGGGGGCGCGCACCGTTCAGCTTCGACCGCAACGCGCTGGCCGGTGCCCGGGCGCTGCAGGGCGAGCGCCGGCCGGTGCCGCCGTTCCTGGCCGCGCCGCTCGCACCGGCGGACGGCGCCGACACCGTCGAGCTCGACGACCTGGTGCGGTTCCTCGAGCACCCGATGAAGGCCTTCCTGCGGCAGCGGGTCGGCATGGTGCCGCGCTCGGAGGACGAGGAGCCGGCCGACGCGCTGCCGGTGAGCCTCGGCGGGCTCGACGAGTGGGCGGTCGGGAACCGGATGCTGCGGGACCGGCTCGCGGGCGCCGACGCCGAGCACTGCACCCAGGCCGAGTGGCGGCGCGGCGAGCTGCCGCCCGGCGCGCTCGGGCGGGCGGTGCTGGAGAAGGTGAGCGGGGCGGTCGAGCCCCTGGTGGCGGCCAGCGCCGAGCTGCGCGTGGGCGAGCCGGGGTCGCGGGACGTCGCGGCGGTGCTGCCGGGCGGCGACCGGGTGGTCGGCACGGTGGCCGGGCTGTACGGCACCACGCTCGTCACGGTCGAGTACTCGCGGCTCGGCCCGAAGCACCGCCTGCGGGCGTGGGCGCGCCTGCTCGCCCTCGCCGTGACCAGGCCGGACACGCCGTGGCGGGCCGTCACACTCGGCCGGGCCCGCGGTGGCGGCGCGGCCCGGGCCACGCTGCGCCCGCTCGGCGCCGAGGAGGCCCGCGCGGCGCTCGCCGACCTGGTCGCGCTGCACCGCGAAGGGCTGTGCGAGCCCCTGCCGTTGTCCACGCCCTGCGCGGCGGAGTACGCGAGGGCGCGCCGGAGCGGTGCCGCCGCGCGGGACGCGGAGTCCGCGGCGGGCCGGGAGTGGAAGTTCGAGAAGGAGGACGAGTCGATCGTGGCGGTGCTCGGGGCGGAGCCCGAGTTCGAGGCGCTGCTCCGGGTGCGCGACGCGGACGGGGTGTCCCGCTTCGGGGCGCTGGCCGAGCGGCTGTGGCGGCCCCTGCTCGCGGTCGAGCACCTGGAGGTGCTGTGACCCAGGCGCTGCTCACCCATCCGCAGTTCGAGGTCGACGGCCCGCTGCCCGAGGGCACCACCGTGCTCGAGGCCAGCGCCGGCACCGGCAAGACCTACACCATCGCCGCGCTCGCCACCCGGTACGTGGCGGAGGGCGTCGCCGAGCTGCCCGCGCTGATGCTCGTCACCTTCGGCCGCGAGGCCACGCAGGAGCTGCGCGAACGGGTCCGGGAGCGGCTCGGCGCCACCGAGCGGGGGCTGGCGGCCGGGGTGCCGTCGGCCGACCCGGTCGTGCGGCTGCTGCAGCAGGGCACGCCCGAGGAGGTCGCGGCGCGCCGGGCCCGGCTGCGGGCGGCGCTCGCCCAGTTCGACGCCGCGACGATCGCGACCACGCACCAGTTCTGCCAGCAGATGCTCGCCGGGCTGGGGGTGGCCGGCGACAGCGACCCCGACGCGGAGTTCGTCGAGCACGTCGACGACCTGCTCACCGAGGTGGTCGACGACTTCTACGTCCGCAAGTACGCCGCGCCGGGCGCCGGGCGGCCGGACTTCGACCGCGAGGAGGCGCTGGCCCTCGCCCGTCGGGCCGTCGGCGACCCGCAGGCGCGGCTGGAGCCCGCCGACGCGGGCCCCGCGTCCGCGGCCGGGGTGCGGTACAGCTTCGCGAAGGCGGTCCGCGGCGAGGTCAACCGGCGCAAGCGGGCCCGGCGGCTGTTCAGCTACGACGACATGCTCACCCGGCTGGCCGGCGCGCTGCGCGACCCGGTGCGGGGCGAGGCGGCCCGCGCCCGGCTGCGCGCCCGGTACTCGGTGGTGCTGGTCGACGAGTTCCAGGACACCGACCCGGTGCAGTGGGAGATCCTGCGCCGGGCCTTCCACGGGCACGTCACGCTCGTGCTGATCGGCGACCCGAAGCAGGCGATCTACGCCTTCCGCGGGGCGGACGTCGTCTCCTACCTGGCGGCGGCGCAGGAGGCCGGCGCGCTGCGGACGCTGGGCACGAACTACCGCACGGACGAGGCGTTGCTCGAGGCGCTCGACGGGGTGTTCGGCTGCGACGAGGATCACGGGGTGGCGCTGGGATCGGACCAGATCGTCGTCCGGCCGGTGGCGGCCCACCACACCGCGCGGCGGCTGGCCGGGGCGCCGTCCGACGCCCCCTTCCGGCTGCGGGTCGTGGACCGGGACCGGCTCGAACCGCTCACCGGTCGGCGGCTGGGCCGCGCGCAGAAGGCGCGCGAGGTCGTGGCGGAGGACGTCGCCGCCGACGTCGCCGCCCTGCTCGCCTCTTCCGCGACCGTCGAGGACCGGCCGCTGCGCGCCGGGGACGTCGCGGTGCTGGTCCGGACCAACGCCCAGGGCGTCCAGGTCCGGGAGGCGTGCACCGCGGCCGGCGTCCCGGCGGTGCTCACCGGCACCACCAGCGTGTTCTCCACCGAGGCCGCGGCCGAGTGGCTGACCCTGCTCGAGGCCGTCGAGCAGCCGCAGCGCACCACCCGCCTGCGGGCCGCGGCACTGACCTGCTTCGTCGGGCACACCGTCGAGGAGCTGTGCGGCGAGCGGGCCGAGGAGCTGATCGACGAGCTGGGCGCCGACCTGCGCGCGTGGCACGCGGTGTTGGCCGAGCGGGGCGTCGCGGCCCTGCTGGAGGCGGTCACCAGCCGCACCCGGCTGCCGTCGCGGCTGCTGGGGCTGCGCGAGGGCGACCGGCGGCTCACGGACGTCCGGCACATCGGGCAGGTGCTGCACGGGGCGTCGCTGGAGCGGCACCTCGGGCCCTCGGCGCTGGTCGAGTGGCTGCGCCACCGCATGGCCGACGCCGCGCGGGACACCACGACCGAGCGGAGCCGGCGCCTGGAGTCCGACGCGGACGCCGTGCAGATCGTCACGGTGCACCGCAGCAAGGGGCTCGAGTTCCCGGTCGTCTACGTGCCGTTCGGCTGGGACCGGTGGGTCAACGACAAGGCCGACGTCCTGCTCGTCCACGACGACGAGGGCGCCCGGGTCCTCGACGTCGGCGGCGCCGTCGGCCCGCACCACGGCGAGCGGCTGCGGCGGCACCTCGAGGAGGAGGCCGGCGAGGACCTGCGGCTGATGTACGTCGCGCTCACCCGGGCGCGCTGCCAGGTCGTGGCCTGGTGGGCGCCGACCACCACCACCGAGTGCTCGGCCCTGCACCGGCTGCTGATCGGGCGCCCCGCCGCCGGCACCGTGCCGGAGGCGGGGTACCGGATCCCGTCCGACGCCTCCGCGCTGGAGCTGCTGCGGTCGGTGCCGGGCCTCGCCGTCGAGACGCTGTCGGACCGCGCTCCGGCTCCCGCCCCGGCCCGCGACGGCGACCCGCCGGAGCTTGGCGTGGCCCGGTTCGCGCGCCGGCTCGACGCGGCCTGGCGGCGCACCTCCTACAGCGCGCTCACCGCCGACGCGCACGGGCACCACGCGGCCGTCGAGACCCCGGAGCGGCCGACGCCGGGCGTCGGGTCCGAGCCCGAGGCGCCGGGCAAGGACGACGAGGCCGAGCTCGAACTGCTCGACGTCACGTCCGAGCTCGGGGCGGACGTGCCCTCGCCGATGGCCGACCTGCCGCTGGGCACCGCGTTCGGCACGCTGGTCCACGCCGTCGTCGAGCACCTCGACACCACCGCGGCCGACCTGGCCGCCGAGCTGCGGGCCCGGGTCGACGACGAGCTGGCCCGGCAGCCCGCCGAGGTCGACCCGGAGGCGCTCGCGGCGGCGCTGCACCCCGTGATCGAGACGCCGTTGGGTCCGCTGGCCGGCGGGCGGGCGCTGCGGGCGATCCGGCCCGCCGACCGGCTGTCCGAGCTCGACTTCGAGATGCCGCTCGCGGGCGGCGACACCCCGTCCGGGGAGGTCACGCTCGGCGACCTGGCCCCGGTGCTGCGCCGGCACCTGCCCGACGGCGACCCGCTCGCGGGCTATCCCGACCTGATCGCCGCCCCCGGCCTGGCCGGCCAGCCGCTGCGCGGGTACCTCACCGGCTCGATCGACGCCGTGCTGCGGGTCGACGGCCGCTACCTCGTCGTCGACTACAAGACGAACTGGCTCGGCCCCTCCGGCCCGGGCGGGCGGGAGCCGCTGACCGCCGCGCACTACGCCCCGCCGGTGCTCGCGGCCGCGATGCAGGCAGCGCACTACCCGCTCCAGGCGCTGCTCTACTCGGTCGCGCTGCACCGCTTCCTGCGCTGGCGGCTGGCCGGGTACTCCCCCGAGCGACACCTCGGCGGTGTCCTCTACCTCTTCCTCCGCGGGATGTGCGGGCCGGACACCCCGCAGGTCGAGGGCACCCCCTGCGGCGTCTTCGGGTGGCAGCCGCCCCCCGCCCTGATCGCCGAGCTCTCGGAGGTCCTCGACGCCCGCCCGACCACGCCCACCCATGATCACCGTCCCGGACCGCCGGCGGCCATGGAAGGCGCGGAAGCGTCCGAACCGGCGATCATCCGGGACGCCGCCGCTCCGAGCCCTGCCGCTGCTGTGCCCATCCATGATCACCGCTCGGGACCGGTGGCGGCCGATGGTGGCACTGAACGGTCCGGGACGGCGATCACCGCACCGGGCCCGGCCGCGGCGTCGACCCGTGATCACGAGGCGGGACCGATGAGGGCCGCCAGCGGCGGCGAAGGGTCCGGGACGGCGATCACCGGCGGTGAGGGGGCTCGCGAGGAGCTGCCCCTCGAGCTGCCCGAGCCTGCGGGGGCGCCGGGTCCCCGCGAGCGGCCCGGCCCGCGTTCCCGCAGACCCGCCGCGGATGCGCCCGCGGAGGAGCCCGGGCTGTTCGACCTCGGCGACCTCGGCGACCTCGGAGGACACCGGTGAGCGTCCCGCAAATCGCGGCCCCGCCCGTCCCGCCGGAGCGCGACCCCTACGACCTGCGCACCGCCCGCACGGCGTCGGGCCTGCTCGGCGCCTTCAACGTGGCCGGGGTGCTGTCGGCCGCGGACGTGCACGTCGCGACCCGGCTGGGCCGACTCGGCGGCGATCCCCGGGGCGAGCCCGAGGAGGTGCTGCTGGCCGTCGCGCTCACGGTCCGCGCCATCCGCAACGGCTCGGTCTGCGTCGATCTCGCCGAGGTCGCGCACACCGTGCTCGGCGAGGGCGAGGAGTCGGTCGACGTCTCGGCCCTGCCGTGGCCCGAGCCGCAGGCGTGGCGGGCCGCCGTCGAGCGGAGCCCACTGGTCGCGGGCGGCGCCGACGCGGCCGCCGGGCGCCCGCTGCGGATGATCCCGGTCGCCGGCGGGCGGGGCCTGCTCTACCTCGACCGTTACTGGGCCGAGGAGGAGCTCGTGCGCCGCGAGCTGCGCGAGCGCGCCGCCGCCGAACAGCCCGAGGCCGATGCCGACCGGTTGCGCGCGGCCCTCGCCCGGCTGTTCGACCGGCCGGCCGGCGCGGACGCCCCCCGAGGAACCGACCTGCAACGGCTCGCCGCCGCGGTCGCCGCCCTGCGCCGGGTCACGGTGCTCGCCGGCGGCCCCGGCACCGGCAAGACCACCACGGTCGCGCGGCTGCTCGCCCTGCTGCACGACCTGCACGAGGCCGGCGGCCAGCCCTCGCCGCTGCGGGTCGCGCTCGTCGCGCCCACCGGCAAGGCGGCCGCGCGGATCGGCGAGGCCGTCGCCCACCACACGGCCGAGCTGCCGGTGGAGGACCGGGCCCGGGTCGGGTCGCCGTCGGCCGCCACCATCCACCGCCTGCTCGGGCGGCGGCCCGGCTCGTCGAGCCGTTTCCGGCACGACCGCTTCAACCGCCTCCCGCACGACGTCGTGGTCGTCGACGAGACCTCGATGGTCTCGCTGACCCTGATGGCCCGGCTGCTCGAGGCGGTCCGGCCCGACGCCCGGCTCGTGCTGGTCGGCGACCCGGACCAGCTGGCCTCCGTCGAGGCCGGTGCGGTGCTCGGCGACCTCGCTCGCGCGGGCGGGCGACCCGAGCCCCAGCTCGACACCAGGCTGCGGGCGGTCGGGGCCCTCGCCGAGGAGGACCCGCCGGTGGTCCACGGGGTCGTCACGCTGCGGCACACCTGGCGGTTCGAGGGCGGGATCGCCGAGTTCGCCGGCGCCGTGCAGGCAGGCGCGGCCGACGCGGCGGTCGCACTGCTCCGCGAGGGCCGGCCCGACCTGGTGTTCGTGGAGAGCGACCTGGAGGTGCGGGAGCCCGCGGGCCTGGAGGGGCTGCGGGCGGACGTCGTCGAGGCCGCCGGCGGGCTCCTCGCCGCGGCCGTCGCGGGGCGCACCGCCGAGGCGCTCGACGCCCTCGACCGGCACCGCCTGCTCTGCGCCCACCGCCGCGGCCCGTACGGCGTCACCCGGTGGGGGCCGGAGGTCGAGCGCTGGCTCGCGCAGGCGCGGCCCGGGTTCGACGAGGTCGAGCCCGGCCGGCCCGGACCCTGGTACCCGGGGCGCCCGCTGCTCGTCACGGCCAACGACTACGACCTCGGGCTCTACAACGGCGACACCGGGGTGGTCGTGCGCCAGGAGGGTGCGCTGCGGGCGGTGTTCGGCCGGCCCGACGCCCCGCAGTCCTTCGCGCCCGCCCGCCTCGGCGCGGTGCAGACGGTGCACGCGATGACGGTCCACCGCAGCCAGGGCAGCCAGTTCGCCCGGGTGACCGTGGTGCTGCCGCCGCCGGACTCGCCGCTGCTCACCCGGGAGCTGCTGTACACGGCGGTGACCCGTGCCCGCACCGCCGTGCGGGTCGTCGGCAGCGAGGACGCGGTCCGCGCGGCCGTCGCGCGCCCCGTCAGCCGGGCCAGCGGCCTGCGCGAGCGGATGGGGTGAACCGCGGCGGCGATCATGACCTTCGCCACTCGGAGGCCCACCGACCAGGGCGAACCCGACAGTCCCGGGCCCTCCGTACAGCCGAGGGCGAACACGGGGCCTCTGCCGTCGAATGACGGTGCCCCCGCGGCGCCGGGCAGTGCAGGATGGGGCGCATGCCGGAGGCTGCCTCCTCGCTCGTCCCCGCCAAGCCCGCCCTCGTCACCGTCGACGACGACCCCAGCGTCTCCCGTGCCGTGGCGCGCGACCTGCGGCGCCGGTACGGCGAGAACTACCGCGTCGTGCGCGCCGAGTCCGGGCAGCAGGCCCTGGACGCGCTGAAGGAGATGGCGCTGCGCGGCAACGACGTCGCCGTCCTGCTCGCGGACTACCGCATGCCCGGGATGAACGGGCTGGAGTTCCTCGAGCAGGCCATGGACCTGTACCCCGCCGCGCGGCGGGTGCTGCTGACCGCGTACGCCGACACCGACGCCGCCATCACCGCCATCAACGTCGTCGACCTCGACCACTACCTGCTCAAGCCCTGGGACCCGCCGGAGGAGAAGCTCTACCCCGTCGTCGACGCCATGATCGACGCCTGGCGGGCCGCGCCGCGGCGGGAGGTGTGCGAGACCCGGGTGATCGGCCACCGCTGGTCCGCCCGCTCGCACGAGGTCCGCGACTTCCTCGCCCGCAACCAGGTCCCCTACCGCTGGTACCCGGTCGACCAGCCGGAGGCCGCTCGGCTCCTGCAGGCGGCCGGCGTCGACGACTCGCACCTGCCCGTGGTGATCTCCCCGGCCGGGGAGTGCCTGGTGGCGCCGGAAGAGATGCAGCTCGCCGAGCGCGTCGGGCTGGCGACGGTCCCCGCCACGGACTTCTACGACCTCATCGTGATCGGCGGGGGCCCGGCCGGGCTCGGCGCGAGCGTCTACGGGGCGTCCGAGGGGCTGCGGACGGTCCTGGTCGAGCGGACCGCGACCGGCGGCCAGGCCGGGCAGAGCTCCCGGATCGAGAACTACCTCGGCTTCCCGGACGGGGTGTCCGGCGCGCAGCTCACCGACCGCGCCCGCCGGCAGGCCCTCCGCCTGGGGGCGGAGCTGCTGACCGCCCGCGAGGTCGTCGGGCTGGAGGCCAACGGCCCGGCCCGCACCGTCCGGTTCGCCGACGGCAGCGCGATCCACGCGCACGCGGTGGTCCTCGCGACCGGGGTCAGCTACCGCGAGCTCGACGCCCCCGGGCTGGCGGAGCTGTCCGGGCGCGGCGTCTTCTACGGGTCGGCGCTGACGGAGGCGGCGGGCTGCGCGGGCAGCGACGTCTACATCGTCGGCGGGGCCAACTCCGCCGGTCAGGCGGCCGTCTACTTCTCCCGGCACGCCCGCAGCGTCACGATGCTGGTGCGCGGGCCGGGCCTGCAGGCGTCGATGTCGCAGTACCTCATCGAGCAGATCGAGGGCATCCCCGAGATCACCGTGCGGACCTGCACCGAGGTCGTCGAGGCCACCGGCGGCGAGCACCTCGAGAAGCTCGTCCTCCGGGACCGGAACACCGGCGAGACCGAGACCGTCGACGCCGGCTACCTCTTCATCTTCATCGGCGCCACCCCGCGCACGGACTGGCTCGGCGATCTCGTCGAGCGCGACGCCGGCGGGTTCGTCCTGGCGGGCCCCGACCTCGTCGTCGAGGGCAGGCGCCCGGCGGGATGGACCGAGGAGCGTGACCCGTTGCACCTGGAGACGAGCCTGCCGGGGGTCTTCGTCGCCGGCGACGCGCGGGCCGAGTCCGTGAAGCGGGTCGCGTCGGCCGTGGGCGACGGGGCGATGGCCGTGTCGCTCGTCCACCGCTACCTGGAGAGGCCCTGATGAGCGCACCGACCGCCTGCGACCCGGACGAGCTGCGCCGGCTCTTCCTGTTCGAGAAGCTGCAGCCCGAGCAGCTCGACGCGCTGTGCCGCCAGGGCCGGACCGAGACCTTCGACCCCGGCGTGGTCTACCGGGAGGGCGACCCGGCGACCTGCTTCTACGTGCTGATCGAGGGCACGGTCGTGCTCAGCAGGCGGTCCGGCGAGGAGGACGTCGAGGTCGAGCGCACCTCCCAGCCCGGGGTGTACGCCGGGGCCTGGCACGCCTACCTCGGCGACCGGGTGCCGCAGGTCTACAACAACTCGTTGCGGGTCACCGTGCCGTCGCGGTTCTACGTGCTCGACGCCGAGAAGCTCTCCACGCTGATGCGCGAGTGGTTCCCGATGGCGCTGCACCTGCTGGAGGGGCTGTTCTTCGGCATCCAGAACACCCAGCAGGCCGTCAGCCAGCGTGAACGGCTGCTCGCCCTGGGCTCGCTGTCCGCCGGGCTAACCCACGAGCTGAACAACCCGGCGGCCGCCGCGGTCCGCGCCACCTCGACGCTGCGCGAGCGGGTCGCCGGGATGCGGCACAAGCTGGGGCTGATCGCGGCCGGGCCGTACGAGCGGGCCGACCTCGAGACCCTCATGCGCCTGCAGGAGGACGCCGCCGACCGCGTCGGCAAGGCCCCCGAGCTCGGCCCCCTCGAGGCCGGCGACGCCGAGGACGAGGTCGGCGAGTGGATCTCCGACCAGGGGATCGAGGGCGGCTGGGACATCGCGCCGAACTTCGTGGCCGCGGGGATCGACGTCGAGTGGCTGGGCCAGGTCAAGGCGAGCGTGCCGGCGCCGATCCTGGAGAGCGCGATCCGCTGGCTGAACTACACGGTCGAGACCGAGCTGCTGATGAACGAGATCGCGGACTCGACCACGCGGGTCTCGACGCTGGTCGGCGCGGCCAAGCAGTACTCGCAGATGGACCGTGCCCCGTACCAGACCGTCGACGTGCACGAGCTGCTGAAGTCGACGTTGATCATGCTGCAGGGCAAGTTCGGCAACGGCGTGAAGCTGGTCAAGGACTTCGACCGCACGCTGCCGAAGGTCAACGTCTACGCCGCCGAGCTGAACCAGGTCTGGACGAACCTGATCGACAACGCCGTCCAGGCGATGGAGGGGCACGGCACCCTGACCGTGCGGACCGCGCGGGAGGGCGAGCGACTGCTCGTCGAGATCGGCGACACCGGGCCCGGGATCCCGGCGGAGATCCGGTCGCGGATCTTCGAGCCGTTCTTCACCACCAAGGCCGTCGGCGAGGGCACCGGGCTCGGCCTGGACATCTCGTGGCGGATCGTGGTGAACCGCCACCACGGGGACCTGCGGGTGGTGTCCGCGCCCGGCGACACCCGGTTCCAGGTCCTGCTGCCCTTCGACGCCCTCGTGGAGGAATCGTGACGACCATCGACCCGTCGGTGCCGCCCTCGGGCACCGGGTGCGCCGAGTGCGAGGCCGCGGGCGGCTGGTGGGTGCACCTGCGCCGCTGCGCGACCTGCGGGCACGTCGGCTGCTGCGACAGCTCCCCGGAGCAGCACGCCACCGCGCACTTCCGCTCCACGGGGCACTCGGTCGTGCAGAGCTTCGAGCCGGGTGAGGACTGGTTCTGGGACTACGAGCGCGAGGTCGCGCTCTCCGGCCCACCGCTGGCCCCGCCGCACGCACGCCCGGCGGACCAGCCCGTGCCCGGCCCGGCCGGCCGCGTCCCCGCCGACTGGCGGTCCAAGATCCACTGACCGGAGCCGCCGGCGCCGGGACCCGGGCCGAAGACGGAGCGAGCTCCGGGCGGAGAATCGTGCCGTGCTGACGAGTGCCGGGATCCTGCTCCACCGTGACCGCGCCGGGATCGTCGAGGTGCTCCTCGGGCACATGGGCGGGCCGTTCTGGTCCCGCAAGGACGCCGCCGCCTGGTCGATCCCCAAGGGCGAGCTCGACCCGGGCGAGGAGCCGGTCGCCGCCGCGCGCCGGGAGTTCGCCGAGGAGCTGGGCTTCGCCCCGCCCAGGGGCGAGCTGCACGCGCTCGGCTCGGTCGTCCAGTCCGGCCGGCGCAAGACCGTCCTCGGGTTCGCGCTGGCCGGCGACGTCCCGGACGCGGAGGTCGCCGCCGTCGCCGAGCGGCCGGACGACGGCTCGTGGATCGAGATCGAGTGGCCGCGCAACTCCGGGCGCCGGCTGCGCTTCCCCGAGATCGACCGCGCGGCCTGGTTCGACCTGGCCACGGCCCGGGTCAAGCTCGTGAAGGGCCAGCTGCCCTTCCTCGACCGGCTCGAGGCGCTCCTCACCGCGGCCTGAACCCGGCCCTCCCGTGCGCGGGTCCGACGAACCGCATCTGAATCGATCGTGAGGCGTCTCACCTGGGGTCCGGTGGCGATCACGGCCCGGTTCCTGACATCGTGGACGGCTGGCGCACGCGGTCGTGCGTCTCCACACCCCGACCGCCCGTCGCACGCACCTCCCCAGCGTCGCGACCGTCACGGTGGGCCCCTCCGGATCCGGCAACCCGAGCGCCGGCGGAGCGTGCGGCCCGCCCGAGGACCACGTCTCATGCCCGTCTCCCCCCTCGGGTCGCGCCGGCGCGCGCCCGTCCGCCTCCGCGATCTCCGACCCTTCCGTCCGCCGCGTACCAGGCCGCCGGCCTCCACCCCGGTCTCCACCGCGCCGTCCACCGCGCCGTCCACCGCGCCGTCCACCCCGGACGGCAGCGGCGCGCCGGTCTCCTTCCGCCGGCTCCGCACCGCCGTCACGGCGCTGTTCGCCTTCGACGGCGCGGTGTTCGGCAGCTGGGCCGCGCGGATCCCGGACGTCACCACCCGGGTCGGCGCCACCCACGCCACGCTGGGCGTGGCGCTGCTCTGCGTCTCGCTCGGCGCACTCGCCAGCATGCAGCTCACCGGTGTGCTCGCCGGCCGGTTCGGCGCCGGGCGGGTCGCCCTCGCCGCCACTGCCGGGACGGCGCTGGTCGTCCCGCTGCCGGGGCTGGCGACGTCCGTCCCGCAGCTCTCCGCGGTCCTCCTGCTCTTCGGCGCGCTCACCGGCATGGTCAACGTGGCGGTGAACAGCGCGGGCGTCGCCGTCGAGGCACAGCGGCCCGGGCGGCCCCTGCTGCCCGCGCTGCACGCCGCGTTCAGCCTCGGCGGGCTCGCCGGCGCCGCCACCGGCGGGGTCGCCTCGTCGCTCGGGCCGGTGCTGCCGCACCTCGCGGTCGTCGGCGTCGTCGGGCTCGTGGTCGTCGTCGCGACCCGCTCGGCGCTCGCCGGCCTGCGGGACGGCGACGACGCGGCTCCACGGTCCGCCGCGTCCGGGGACCCCGGTCGCCGCCGCGGCCGGAGCCTCGTCGTGCTGCTCGGTCTGATCGCGGGCTGCACCGCCTTCGGCGAGGGCGCCCTCACCGACTGGGGCGCCCTGCACCTGCGCGAGACGCTCGGCGCCACTCCCGCGCTGGCCGCGGCCGGCTATTCGTGCTTCTCGTTCGCGATGGCCTGCGGCCGTCTCACCGGCGGGGTGCTGCTGCGCCGGCTCGGCGAGACCCGCCTCCTCGGCGGCGGCGCGCTGCTCGCGGCGGCCGGCATGACGACCGCGCTGCTGACCTCGTCGGCCGAGCTCGCGCTGGCCGGGTTCGTTCTGGTCGGGCTGGGCCTGGCGAACCTGTTCCCGGTCACGATCGCGCGGGCCGGGGCGCACTCGGGTCCGCGCGGCGTCGGCCTGGCGTCGACCGTCGGCTACAGCGGGCTGCTCGGCGGACCGCCCGCGATCGGGTTCCTCGCCGAGCACGCCGGCCTGCCGGCCGCGCTCGCCTCGGTGCCGCTGCTGGCCGTGGTCGCGGCCGGGCTGGCGCTCGCCGTCGCCCGCGAGAAGCCGCGCCTGCGGCTCCCGGCGCGGCTGGCCCTGCCCGCCCGCGCCACCCTGCCGTCCCTGCCGGTCCTCTCGTCGCTGCCCGCCCGGCCCGTACGCGCCGCACTCGGCCGCGTCGCGCAGGCCACGGCCCGCCCCGTCGACCCGGCCGGCCTCGGAATCCTCGCCGCCCGCACCGCGACGGTCGTCGCGCGCACCCAGCCCCTGCGCGTCGTCCGCACCACCCGCTCCCGCGTGGCGGTGACCGCGCGGCCGGCGATGCTGCGCGGCCGGGCGATCGTGCACCGCGCGGCGGCGGAGCTGCCCGCCCTCACCGCAGGGGCGACGACCACCCCGCCGACCCGCGCACCCGGCGCCCGGATCCGCCCCTACCCGGGCCTGGAGCTGCTGGCCTCCTGATCCGGTGCGTGCTGACGGCCGTCCGCCGGCGTCATTCCGATGAACCCGGGGCCGAGGCCGAGCGGTCGGGCACAGCACCAGCCAGCAGACCGGAGACCAGACCGGGCACCCCCGCGGAGCCGGATCGCCGCAGGCACCCCACCGAGCCGGGAGCCGAACGGCGTCCCGACACCGGGCGACCAGACGTATTCGGCAGATTCACGGCCCGTGGCGCATAGCACACGAGGCGTACGGGTACGACCGCTGACATGCCGAACTCGAGCATCAAGGACGAGAAGACGTACGAGGAGTTGCGCGACCGCGGCGAGAGCAAGGAGAAGGCCGCCCGCATCGCGAACGCGTCCGCCGCCGAGGGCAAGAAGAAGGTCTCGGCGCGGGGCGGCAGGTCCGGCTCCTACGAGGACATGACGAAGGACGAGCTCTACGAGCGCGCCAAGAAGGTGGGCATCGAGGGCCGGTCGAACATGTCGAAGGACGAGCTGGTCAAGGCGCTGCGGGACCACTGAGCGCCGCGCCCCGCACCTTCCGGGGCATCGCGCCGACCTCCCCGGGACGTTCGGGTGGCGACCTCCGGCGGCACGCACCATCCTGTTCGTGAACAAGGTTTGGCGCGTTTCGCACGGGCGACGACGCGAACGTCTCCACCACGAGGAGCACCGTGAGCAACACCGGCACACCCGAGGACACCACCGCGGCGCACACCGCGCACCGCATCGACCTGCTGCACCGGACGGGATCGGTGATGGTCGGGCTCGGCCTGTGGGTGTTCGCCGTGCTGGGGTTCGTGCAGCGGCTGGACTTCTTCTCGACCCAGGGCCAGCCCGTCCTCGGCCTGTCCTCCAACGGTCTGTTGTCCACGATCTCGGTCATGTTCGGCGCGATCCTCGTCGGCGCCGGGATCCGCGGCGGGCGGCTGTCCTCGAGCGTGCAGGTGGTGGTCGGGGCCCTGTTCCTGCTCTCCGGCATCGTGAACGTGCTGGTCCTCAACTCGGGCCTGAACCTGTTGGCGTTCCGGATGCCCAACGTGATCTTCAGCCTGGTCGTCGGGGGGATCCTGCTGACGGTCGGCTCCTGGG
Source organism: Pseudonocardia lutea (assembly GCF_042658055.1). Lineage (NCBI taxonomy): Bacteria > Bacillati > Actinomycetota > Actinomycetes > Pseudonocardiales > Pseudonocardiaceae > Pseudonocardia > Pseudonocardia lutea. The sequence goes on along the minus strand of NZ_JBHSQK010000063.1, from coordinate 26,807 downwards.
GCCGGTTCACCGGCCGGCTCCGCGCCGACAGCCCCTACGCCCGGGAACGGGTCGGCACGTTCGAGGATCCGCAGCTGAGCCCCGAGCTCAGTGGGATCGACCTGGACGGGGGTGCGGCCGAGGCGGCCGCGGCCCGCGAGCTGGCCGAGGCGGAGCGGGCGGTCGCCGAGCACCGGGCACGGCCCGAGGTCGCGGCCGCGGTGCGCGCGCTGGCCGGGCTGCGCCGGCCGGAGGACCGCATCCACGCGTGGCAGCAGCGGCACGCTCCCTCCTGAGAACTCCCGGCNGAGCCCCGAGCTCAGTGGGATCGACCTGGACGGGGGTGCGGCCGAGGGACGCGAGCCCCGGCGGCGGGCGGGGAAGGCCTCAGACGCGCGCGACGATCCGCGGCGGTCGGTGCGCCCGGACCACGGGCGGCTCCCCCGCGTACCGCTCCACCTGCACCGTGGTGAGCTGCCCCGTGCAGGCCTGCGCCAGCCGCGAGGTCCCGATGTCCCGCGTCAGCACGTTGGGGTTGCCGTGCACGCAGGTCGGGTCGTCCGCCGAGGCCGGCGTGTACCAGGCCCCGGTCGGCAGCTGCACCACCCCGGCCCGCACCTCGTCCGTCACCCGGGCGGCGGCCAGGCAGGCGCCGCGCGCGTTGGACAGCCGGACGACGTCGCCGGTCCCGACACCCCGCGCAGCCGCGTCGGCGGGGTGGATCCGTACCACCTCCCGGCCGCCGACCTTCCCAGCCGCGCTGGTCGCGCCGAAGTCGAGCTGACTGTGCAGCCGCGTCGACGGCTGGTTCGACACCAGCCAGAGCGGCTGCTCCGGTGTGGGCGGCTCGGTGGGCGGGAGCCACGCCGGGTGGCCGGGGCAGTCGTCGTAGCCGAACGCGGCGATCCGCTCCGACGCGAGCTGGATGCGCCCGGACTCGGTGGGCAGCGTGCCGGTACCGGCGCGGAACGCGGCCAGCAGACCGCCGTCGTCGCGCCCGGGCGGGAGCTCGTGCTCCCCCACCGCCCAGAACTCCTCGAAGGTCGGTGCGGGGAAACCCTTGTCCGCCAGGGCCTTCTCGGTCCGCTCCCAGAGGTGCGCGAGCCACTCGCGGGTGCTCCGGCCCTCGGTGAAGCGCGCGCCGAAGCCGAGCCGGTCGGCCAGCGCGGCCAGGATCGCGTGGTCGTCGCGGGCCTCGCCGTAGGGCTCCGCGACCTGCTTCATGGCCACCACCAGCGGATCGGTGCCGTGCCCCCCGATGTCCTCGCGCTCGAGCGTGGTCGTGGCGGGCAGGACGACGTCGGCGTGCCGGGCCGTCGCCGTCCACACCGACTCGTGCACCACGAAGGCGTCCACCCGGCCCAGCGCCCGGCGCAGCCGTGCGAGGTCCTGGTGGTGGTGGAACGGGTTCCCGCCGCACCAGTACATCAGCCGGATGTCGGGGTAGGTCCGGTCCTCGCCGTTGTAGGAGTAGCGCTCGCCGGGGTGCAGCAGCATGTCCGCCACCCGCGCGACGGGGATGAAGCTGCGCACCGGGTTCGGCCGCCGCGGCAGGGTCGGGACCGGGACGGCGTTGCGCGGGCGGCCGTAGTGGCCGAGCGACCCGAGCCCGTAGACGAAGCCCCCGCCCGGCAGGCCGATCTGGCCGAGCATCGCGGCCAGCGCCAGCCCCGCCCACACCGGCTGCTCGCCGTGCTCGGCGCGCTGCAGGGACTGCGACACCGTGATCAGCGTGCGCCCCGCGGCGAGCCGGCGGGCCAGCCCGCGGATCTCCTCCGCCGCGATCCCGCAGATCCCGGCGGCCCACTCGGCGTCGCGCCCCCGCAGGTACCGCTCGTACTCCGGCCAGCCCGCGCAGTGCGTGACGAGGAACTCCCGGTCGTGCAGGTCCTCGGCGAGCAGGGTGTGGGCCAGGCCGATCATCAGCGCGGCGTCGGTCCCGGGCTCGGGGGCGAACCACCGGGCGTCGACCTCCTCCGGCAGGTCCTGCCGCAGCGGGCTGACCAGCACGAACCGCGCCCCGCGCCGGTGCGCGGCGACCATCGCGCCCCGCTCGACGTGTCGGCTGACTCCGCCCGCGGCGACCGTCGAGTTCTTCAGCGCCATCCCGCCGAAGGCGAGCACGGTGTCGGTGTGCGCCGCGATCTGGTCCCAGGTCACCACGGAGCGGGTCACGGCGTCGAAGGGCCCGAGGACGTGCGGGAGCAGCACCTCGGCCGCGCCGCCGGAGTAGGTGTTGACGGACTGCGTGTAGCCGCCCGCCATGGCGAGGAACCGGTGGATCTGGCCCTGCGCGTGGTGGAAGCGCCCGGCGCTGGCCCAGCCGTAGGAGCCGCCGTAGACCGCGGCCGGGCCGTGGTCGGCGTACACCCGCCGGAACTCCGCGGCCAGCCGGTCGAGCACCTCGTCCCAGCCGACCTCGAGGAACTCCTCCCGCCCGCGCCGGTCGGTCGGCCCCGGACCCTGCTCCCACCAGCCGCGGCGGACGGCGGGGCGGGCCACCCGGACCGGGTTGCGGAGGGCGGCGGGGATGTTCTGCAGGACCGGCGACGGGTTCGGGTCGGCCTCGTGCGGCCGGACCTGCAGCTCACCCGCCCGCCACTCGGCCCGGAAGACTCCCCAGTGCGCGCTGTGCGGGACCGCCGTCATGGCTCCCATCATGCGGCACGCGCCGAGGCCGGCCGGGCTGGATAGGGTCGGCGCATGGCACGCACGCCCCGGCGGCACGATCACGACGCGGGCGGCGACCGCGGCCTCCTCGCGGCCAAGGCGGCGCTGCGCGAGGAGGTCTGGGCCGCGCTGACCGAGGCGAAGGTCGCGCGGTTCCCGGGCGCTCGGAACCGGATCTCCAACTTCACCGGGGCGGAGAAGGCCGCCGAGCTGCTGCGGTCGCTGCCGGAGTGGGAGAAGGCCCGGGCGGTGAAGTCCAACCCGGACTCGGCGCAGCTCCCGGTCCGGCAGCGCGCCCTGGAGGACGGCAAGACGCTCTACATGGCGGTGCCGAGGCTCGCCGAGGAGGACCCGTTCTTCCTGCTCGACCCCGCGCACCTGGCGGACCCGCCGCGGCGCGCGGTGTCGATCAAGAACGCGACCCGCTCGGCCCGCCGCGTGGCCGTCGCCGAGCTCGACCCGGTCGACCTCGTGGTGACGGGCTGCGTCGCGGTCGGCGAGGACGGGGCGCGGCTGGGCAAGGGCGGCGGGTTCGCCGACCTCGAGTTCGCGCTGGCCGGGGCGGCCGGGCTGGTCTCGGCGGACACCGTCGTGGTGACCACGGTGCACGAGCTGCAGGTCCGGCCGGCCGGGACGGTCCCGACGGCGGCGCACGACATCCCGGTGGACCTCGTCGTCACCCCGGACCGGGTGATCGACTGCCGGGCGGCGCGTGCGCCGCGGCCGACCGGGGAAGTGCTGTGGGAGTCGCTCACGGACGAGAAGATCGCCGCGATCCCGTTGCTGCAGAAGCTCCGCGCCCAGGGAGGTACCTCGTGACCCGGATCGAGCTGGTCCAGGGGGACATCACGACCCAGGAGGTCGACGCCGTCGTCAACGCGGCCAACTCGTCCCTGCTCGGCGGCGGGGGCGTCGACGGCGCCATCCATCGCGCCGGCGGCCCGGCGATCCTCGCCGAGTGCAAGGAGCTGCGGGCCACGCGGTACCCGGACGGACTGCCCACCGGCCAGGCGGTGGCGACCACGGCCGGGAACCTGCCGGCCCGCTGGGTGATCCACACCGTCGGGCCGGTGTACGCGAAGAAGGAGGACCGCTCGCACCTGCTCGCCTCGGCCTACCGGGAGTCGCTGCGCGTGGCCGACGAGCTCGGCGCCCGGTCCGTCGCCTTCCCGGCGGTGTCGGCGGGGATCTACGGATGGCCGCTCGCGGACGCCGCCCGGATCGCCGTGACCACGGTGCGCGAGGCGGACACGCAGGTCGAGATGGCGCGGTTCGTGCTGTTCAGCGCGGAGATCCTGCGCGCGTTCGAGAAGGTGTGAGAGGAGTCCGATGATCACGATCGAGGGGGCGACGCCGTCGGTGGACCCGCAGGCGTGGGTCGCGCCGGGTGCCGTGCTGGCCGGGCGCGTGCGGCTCGAGGCCGAGGCGAGCGTCTGGTACACGTGCGTGCTGCGCGGCGACATGGACTCGATCACCGTCGGCGCCCGCTCCAACATCCAGGACGGCACCGTCGTGCACGCCGACCCCGGCTTCCCCGTCACGATCGGCTCCGGGGTCAGCGTGGGACACCGGGCGGTCCTGCACGGCTGCACGATCGCCGACGACGTGCTCGTCGGGATGGGCGCCGTGGTGCTCAACGGCGCGCGGATCGGCTCCGGCACGATCGTCGCCGCGGGTGCGGTGATCACGCAGGGCGTGGAGATCCCGCCGAACTCCCTGGTCGCGGGCGTGCCGGGCAAGGTGCGCAAGGAGACGGGCGAGGAGGAGCGCAAGGGCATCGCGCTGAACGCCGCCGCCTATGTGCACCTCGCCGGCGTCCACCGCAACGCCGGCTGATGCGGTGTGGAACCATGACGCGCTCGAACGCCCTCGAAATCCGCGTCATGGTTTCCTAGTGCGCTCTCGCAGCATCCGAAATCGCGTTGTGGCTCCATAACGCGTTCGGATGGGCGCTCGAAGCGCGTCATGGTTCCACGACGCGGTTCGAGGGCGGCTCAGTCGAGCACCGACCACTCCCCCCGCGCGACCCGGCCGGCGAGGGTGAGCAGGCCGACGGCGTGGTCGTGCAGGCGCTCCCCGATCTCCCGCGGCGCCTTGCCCGCGCCGGCCCGCGCCCACGTCCCCTCCAGGACGATCCCGAGCTTGAACCCGGCGAGCGCGGTGTACCAGTCGACGTGCACCGGCTCCCGGCCCCCGGCCCCGGCGTAGGCCGCGACCAGCTCCTTGCGGGTGGGCAGGCCGCCGAGCTGCGCGAGCGGCCCCCCGACGTCCATCGCGGTGGGCTCCTGCGGCCAGGTCACCATCAGCCAGCCCAGGTCCAGCAGCGGGTCGCCGACCGTGCACATCTCCCAGTCCACGATCGCCGCCACCGCGGGCTCCGCTCGGGCGAGCAGCACGTTGTTGAGGTGGAAGTCGCCGTGCATCACGCCGGGCGGGGCGTCCGCGGGCCGGTGTTCCTCCAGCCAACGGGCGACCAGCTCGACGTCGGGCAGCCCGCCCGGTTCCCAGTCCGGGAACTCGCGGTAGCCCTCGAGGTGCCGCAGCCACTGCGGGACCTGCTTCTCCAGGAAGCTGCCGGGCTTGCGCAGCACGTCGAGCCCCTGCGCGGTGGGATCGAGCGCGCCGAGCCGGGACAACGCCCGCGCCATGGCCAGGCCCTGCCCGTGCCGCAGCTCCGGGTCCGCCCGCTGCTCGGGCGTGACCTCCTCGCCGGGGTTGACGCCGTCGATCAGCTCCATCAGGTAGAAGACGACGCCGAGCACCGAGGTGTCCTCGCAGCCCGCGATGAGCCGCGGGTGCGGGACGTCCGTGCCGGCGAGCCCGCGCAGCACCGTGATCTCCCGGGCGATGGTGCGGTCGCTGGTGGGCCGCGGGTGCTCGGGCGGGCGCCGCAGCACGACCGGCCGGCCGTCGAGCTCGATCCGCAGCACGACGTTCTGGGTTCCGCCAGCCAGCGGCGTGACCTGCCCGATCGTCCCCTCGACGCCCTGGGTGCGCAGCCACCCGGCCAGCCGGTCGAGGTCGACGGTGTCGACGGCGCTCATCGCTCGTTCCTCTCGGCCCGCAGCCGCCGGGTCTCCTCGGAGACGCGGGCGCCCAGCAGCCCGGCGGCGGAGTCGACGAGCTGGCTGACGAACAGCCGGTGGTCGCGCCGGCCGGGGGCACGGGCGCGCTGGGCCAGCTCGACGTCGACGAACCGGATCACGTGGAAGCGCCGGTGCAGCACCACGGCGTCCGGGTCGAGCAGCGGTTCGAGCAGGGCGCGCCAGCGCAGGATGCTGCCGCCCTCGACGTCGTAGCCCAGCGGCTCGGTCTGCGGCTCGGGCCGGGTGAGCAGGTCGGCGACGGTGCGCAGGTACCCGGCGCCGCTCGCCCCCTGGTCCAGCTTGACCGCGCTGGGGCGCACGAGGGCGTCGGCGAGCGCATGGATCCGGGCGTCGGCGTCGCCGGCGGTGCCGTCCGCGAGGGCGGCCTCGTAGCCGTCGAGCAGGTCGTGCCGGGCCGCCTCGATCTCCGGGCGGTGCCGGTCGATCAGCGCCTTGATCAGGCCGTCCCGGTCGGTGAACCAGTACTGCGCGGCGATGACGTTGCGTGCGCCCGCGGCCCGGCCGATCTCGCGCAGGGACACCGACTCGCTGCCCCGCTCGGCGAACAGCGCCTCCGCGGCGTCGAGCAGCCGCGTGCGGGTGTCGACCTTCGTGTCGGTCCCGGTCACGGTGTCCGTCATGCCGGGGCCCAGGCCATGCCACCGTCGACCTTCAGGATCGCGCCGGTGGTGAAGCTGGAGTCCGGGCTGGTCAGGTACCGCACGGCCCCCACGATCTCCTCGGCCTCGCCGATCCGGCCGAGCGCCGCGGTCTCCCCCTTGGCGAACATCTCGTCGTCCCACGCCTTGCTGATGTCCGTGCGGAACATCCCGGGCATGACGCAGTTGACCCGCACCGTCGGCCCGAAGGCCCGGGCCAGGCCGAGGGTCATCGCGTTGAGCCCCGCCTTCGCCGTGGCGTACGGCAGCTCGCCGGGCTGTGGCTGCACGGCGGCGATGCTGCTGACGTTGACGATCTGCCCGCCCTCGCCCTTCTGCATCGCCTCGCCCGCGCGCACCGCGAGCCGGAACGGGCCCTTGAGGTTCACGCCGATGACCTTGTCGAACAGCTCCTCCCCCACCTCGCCGAGCGAGGGGTAGAGGGGCGACATCCCGGCGTTGTTGACCAGGACGTCGATCCGGCCGAACTCCTCGAGCACCCGGTCGATCAGGGCGTCGCAGTCCTGCCACCGGCCGACGTGGCAGCCGATCCCGAGCGCCTGCACCCCGAACTCCTCGCGGAGCTCGGCGGCGAGGGTCTCGCACGCCTCGGCCTTGCGGCTGGCCACGACCACCCGGTGGCCGCGGCGCGCGAGATCCCGGCAGATCTCGCGCCCCATGCCGCGGCTGCCCCCGGTCACGACAGCGACCTTGCTGTCCATCGGCGTCCTCCGTTCATGCGCCTGCATCGAACGGAGAGCCTAGCCGGTGATCAGCGCGTGGAACCCCGTTCGCGCCATTCCTCGTCCTCGCGGTCGGCCTGCTCGGTCCGCTCGCGGGCGATCTCCAGGGCCCGCGCGGCCGTCTCCTTGTCCGGGTACGGGCCCAGCCGGTCCGCGGCCCGGCAGCCCTCCGGGCCCTCCACCGTGTGGTGCTTGAGGCAGTAGAACCATTGCTGCTCGCTCATGGGTGCGAGCCTGGCAGGTCCGGACGCCGGATGCTCGTACATACCTTGTCAGTCATATAACTGTGCCGGTACCTTGAGGCCGTGCTGCCGTTCGCCGTCCTCGCCGAACCGGCCCGGCGGCGGATCCTCGACCTGCTGCGGGAGCGCCCGCGGCTGGTCGGCGAACTCTCGGCCGAGCTGGGCCTGAGCCAGCCGGGCACGTCGAAGCACCTGCGGGTGCTGCGCGAGGCCGGGCTGGTCGAGGCGCAGGTCGACGCGCAGCGGCGCCGGTACGCGCTGCGGCCCGAGCCGCTCGCCGAGCTCGACGCCTGGCTCGCCCCCTACCGCCGCTTGTGGGACCGCCGGCTCGACGCCCTGGAGCGGGAGCTGGACCGCATGCCCGACCCCGACGCCGGACCGGATGCACCCGATCCCGGATCCGACTCGAGGCCTGGTCCCGTGCCCGATCCCGTTCCGGACGAGGAGACCCGATGACCCCCGACAGCCTGACCCTGCGCGACGGCCGCACCGTGCTCCGGCTGGAGCGACTGCTCCCCCACCCGCCGGAGAAGGTGTGGCGAGCGTTGACCACGCCGGAGCACCTCGCGCGGTGGTTCCCGTCGACCGTGCGGCTCGACCTGCGCGAGGGCGGCGAGATCCTGTTCGACGACGGCGACACTCGCGGCGTCGTCACCGCCCTCGACCCGCCCCGGCTGTTCGCCTTCAGCTGGGGCGACTCGGACCACCTGCGCTGGGAGGTCCACCCGGTCGACGGCGGATCGCTGCTGGTCCTGCACCACGCCTTCACCGACCGCTACGGCGCGGCCAGCTTCGCGACCGGCTGGTCGGCCTGCGTGGAGGGCCTGGCGCAGGTGCTGGCGGGTGAGGAGCCGGCCCCGACGGTCGACATGACGGCGCGCCACGAGGAGTACGTCCGGGAGTTCGACCTCGACGCCCCGGTGGTCGAGGGCGACACGGTCCGGATCGAACGACAGCTCACCGCCCCCGCCGACGCCGCCCGCCCGCTGCTGGAGCCGGCCGTGCTCGCGGGCGGGACGGTGCAGTGGGAACTGGTCGAGGGCACGGGCCACGGCGCCCGCCTGGTCGCCGCCGTGACCGGCCCGTTCGACGTGCCGACCACCGAAGCCGCCGCCCTCCTGCGCGCCCGGGTGCAGGAGATCGCCACGGCGCTGGCCACCGCCGCCGCCCGACCTTGACCCGGTCGGGTCCGTCGGCTGCCGCGGTCACACATCACCGCAGGCATCGGCGGCGACGACGTGCCGGCGGCTCACCTCGACAGTGCGCTCGGGAAGCGGGTCTCGAAGTCCAAAATGCGCACCTGCTCGGGAATGACCGCGATGCGCCACATCTCGACGTCGGGCGGGAACCCGCTCACCCACGCCGCACCCCGGCTCGGGCCGAAATACCGCTCGGCCGCCTCGGCGTACTCCGCGCAGACGCCGACGACCTTCATGACCTGCACACGCCCCCTGATCGAGAGGACCTTGTAGGGCCACTCGTCGGAGTCGATGGTGATCGCAAACCCCTCGCGCTTATGTTGAGCGTTGCTAACAGCTCTGAGTGCGAGCTATCGTCGTCGCGTGGCTTCCGCGACCGCCTCCACCTCGGTACCGACCTCCGCGTCTCCCACCACGTCGGACGAGGTGCTGCGCGTCGTGGTGGGGTTGCGGCGGGTGCTCCGCCGCCGGTTGCGGGCCCGGTTCGGGCAGCCGCCGTTGCGCGGGGCGCAGGCGGAGCTGCTGCAGCAGGTCGAGGCCGAGCCCGGCATCGGCGTCGCGGCCGCCGCCCGGGCCCTGTACCTGGCCGGCAACTCGGTGAGCACGCTGGTCAACCAGCTCGTCGACGCCGGCCTGCTGCGCCGCGACCCCGATCCGGACGACCGCCGCGCCGTCCGGCTCTTCCTCACCCCCGCCGCCGTCGAGCGCCTCGCGCAGCGCCGGAGGGCCCGCCGCGAGCTGCTCGACGACGGTCTCGCGCAGCTCGCCCCCACCGAACGCGCCGCGATCGCCGCGGCGCTCCCCGCCCTGGAACACCTCCTCGCGACCCTCGAGGACCGACCCGCGCCGGAGGCCCCGTGACCAGCCCGGTCGACAGCACCGATCCCCCCGCCGTCCGCTGCACCGGGCTGCGCCAGGCCTTCGGCGACACCGTCGCGGTCGACGGCCTCGACCTCGAGGTCCGGCGCGGCGAGGTCTTCGGCCTGCTCGGCCCCAACGGCGCGGGCAAGACCACCACGATCCGCTCGATCACCACGCTGCTGCCCGCCCCGCCCGGCGCGGTCACCGTGCTCGGCCGCGACGTCGCCCGACAGAAGACCCAGGTCCGGCGGCTGATCGGGTACGTCCCGCAGCAGCTCTCCGCCGACGGCACGCTGACCGGCCGGGAGAACGTCATGCTGTTCGCCCGGCTCTTCGACGTCCCGCGCCGCGCCCGGAAGGCGCAGGTCGGGAGCGTGCTCGAGGCGATGGACCTGGTCGAGGCGGCGGACCGGCCCGTCAAGACCTACTCCGGCGGCATGGTGCGCCGGCTCGAGCTGGCGCAGGCGCTGGTCAGCGCCCCGCAGCTGCTGGTGCTCGACGAGCCGACGGTCGGCCTGGACCCCGTCGCGCGCGACGGGGTGTGGGAGCGGATCGCCCGGACCCGCGCCGAGACCGGGATGACGGTGCTGGTCACCACGCACGCCATGCAGGAGGCCGACGAGCACTGCGAGCGGATCGCACTGATGCACCGCGGCCGGATCCGGGCGCTGGGCACACCCGCGGAGCTCAAGGGCGCGATCGGACCGGCCGCCACGCTGGACGACGTCTTCCGCCACCACACCGGCGACACCCTGACGGACGACAAGGGAGGGATCCGCGATGTCCGCGCCGCTCGCCGCACCGCCGGCCGCCTGGGCTGACACCGAGCCGGGCCCGGTCGCGCTCGTCCGCACCGGCCTCTCGCGCATCGCCACGATGTGCCTGGTGGAGCTGCAGAAGCTCCGCCACGACCGCACCGAGCTGGCCACCCGCGCCGTGCAGCCCGCCCTGTGGCTGCTCGTCTTCGGCCAGGTCTTCACCAATCTCCACGCGATCCCGACCGGGAACACGCCCTACCTGGACTTCCTCGCCCCCGGCATCCTCGCCCAGTCGGCGTTGTTCATCGCGATCTTCTACGGCATCCAGATCATCTGGGAGCGCGACGCCGGTGTGCTGGCCAAGCTGCTCGTCACGCCGACGCCGCGGGTCGCCCTGGTCGCGGCCAAGGCCTTCGCGGCCGGGGTGCGGGCGGTGGCGCAGGCCGTCGTCGTGCTGCTGTTGGCGCTGGTGCTGGGCGTGTCGCTGACGACGAACCCGCTCGAGCTGCTCGGCGTCGTCGTGGCGCTGATGCTCGGCTCGGCCTTCTTCTGCTGCCTGTCGATCACGATCGCCGGGCTGGTGCTCTCCCGCGACCGGATGATGGGCATCGGGCAGGCGATCACCATGCCGCTGTTCTTCGCCTCCAACGCGCTCTACCCCGTGGCGCTGATGCCGACCTGGCTGCAGTGGGTCAACCACGTCAACCCGCTGTCCTACGAGGTCGAAGCCCTGCGGGGGTTGCTCGTCGGCGTACCCGCGCGGCTCGGGCTCTGCTTCGGCGTGCTCCTCCTCGCCGCCGCCGTGATGATCACCGTCGCGAGCGCGCTGCTCCCCCGCCTCACGCGCTGACCCGCCGGTGCGCGGTCGGTGGTGCTGCCGCACCACTCACCGCGCACAGCAGATGCGGACCACCACCGTGGCGACCTGCTCGGCGATGACGTCGGCGGGGGCGAGCGGGAGCACGATGTGGCTCACCGTGAGCCGGGCGGCGGTCTCGGCGGCGAGCCCGACGGCGTCGGGGTCGAGATCGGGCCAGCGCCGGCGCAGGTACCCCGCGGCACGCTCGCGTGCCGCGACCACGATCGGCTCGCTGTCCGTGCCGAAGAGCTCAGGCGTGCCCTCCTCGCCGGTCAGCAGCGTCTTGAGCAGCGGGTTGTCCTCGGCCCGGGCCAGGGCGCCGCGCACCGCGGCCACCCAGGCCGCGTGCAGGTCCGCCTCCCCGGCCAGGGCCTGCTCGATCTCGTCGAGGAACCGCTCGGTGGAGCGCAGGACCAGCGCCGACGCCACGCCGCGACGGTCCCCGAACTCGTTGTAGAGGGTCTGGCGGCTGACCCCGACCCGGGTGGCGAGGTCGCGCATCGAGAAGGCCCGGAACCCCCGGTCGACGACGAGCTCCTCGGCCACGTCGAGCGCGTCGTCGTGCAGTCCGGCGCGGGCCCGTTGGGCCATCGACCTGGGTTCCACCCGGACAGCCTGGACGTCGGCACGCCATCCGTCAATCATCTGGACATATCCGGTCACAGTGTCTAACGTCGGCGCCGTAGCCCGAGGTCGAGGAGGACTCACGTGACGGTGATCGAGCAGGTGCAGCGCGTCGGCGCGGGGATCGGCTCCGTGGTGGGCTCCGCCCCCCGCCGGGCCCGCGAGCGGTTCTCCTCCGTGCTGACCCTGCCGCTGCCGGAGCGGGTCGACCGCGCCCTGCTCGAGCGCTCGGCCGGCACCGTCGGCACCCCGCTCTCCGCCGCGCCGGAAGGCCTGCGTCCCGTGCCCGGCGACGAGGGCCTCCCCCTGCTCGGGCACGCGCTCGGCTACGTCCGCTTCGGCACCGACCTCAACCGCCGCCGCAGCGCCCACTACGGCCCGGTCTGGTGGATGCGCACCCCGACGGGCCGGGCGGTCGTCGTCGGTGGACCGGCGGCGACCCGCGAGGTGCTGACCAACCGGGACAAGGCCTTCTCCCAGGAGGGCTGGCGCGTCCTGGTCGACAGGTTCTTCCACCGCGGGCTCATGCTCATGGACTTCGACGAGCACCGCGCGCACCGGCGGATCATGCAGGAGGCGTTCACGGCCGAGCGCATCACGTCCTACGTCGACGAGGCCGTGCCCGTGATCCGGGAGGTGGTCCCGACGTGGGAGGGCGCGCTGCGGCTCTACCCCACGCTCAAGAGCATGACGCTCGACATCGCCACCCGGGTCTTCATGGACGCCCGCAGCGGCCCGGAGGCCGACCGGATCAACCGGGCCTTCGTCGACTGCGTGCGCGCGGCCAACGCCTTCGTGCGCTACCCCATCCCGGGCACGCGCTGGCAGAAGGGCCTGCAGGGCCGCACGGTGCTGGAGAAGTGGTTCCGCGACGCACTACCGGCCAAGCGGGCGGGCGACGGCGACGACCTGTTCACCGCCCTCTGCCACGCGGTGACGCCGGAGGGCGAGCGGTTCTCCGACGAGGACGTCGTCAACCACATGATCTTCCTGATGATGGCCGCGCACGACACGTCGACGATCGCCACGGCGTCGGCGGCCTACCACCTGGCCCGCAACCCGGAGTGGCAGGAGAAGGCCCGCGCCGAGTCGCTCGCCCTGGGCGACACCCCGCCCGACGTCGCCGCGCTGAAGTCGCTCACCACGCTGGAGCTCGTGGTCAAGGAGGCGCTCCGGATGGACGCGCCGGTCCCGGTCGTGATGCGCACCGCGGTCAAGGACACCTCGGTGGCCGGGTACCACGTGCCGAAGGGGACCCGGGTCGTCGTCGCGCAGGGGGTCAACCACTACGACCCGACCTGCTGGACCGACCCGGAGACCTTCGACCCCGACCGCTTCTCCGAGGCGCGCCGCGAGGACCGCTCCGACCGCGACGCCTGGATCCCCTTCGGCGGCGGCGTGCACAAGTGCATCGGCCTGCACTTCGGCACCTACGAGGTCACCGCGATCCTGCACGAGATGCTGCGGACCTACCGCTGGGAGATCGAGCCCGGCCACACGCTGCGCTGGGACAACACCTCGCTGCCCGTCCCCGTCGGCGGCATCCCGGTGCGGCTGCACCGCCTCTGACGCAGCGCCGAGGTGTCGGTCGGTCGTCCGTGGGGGTCGGCCGATCGCCGCACACGCCGGTCCTCCGCGAGACCGGGCGGCTGCCCGACGGCGGGCGACCCGGCTCGGCGGGACAGTCGTGGTCGGCGGGAACGAGACCCGCCCCCGACAGCAGGAGGACACCATGATCGGCACCCGCACCCGCACCCGCACCCGCACCACCGGCGCCTCCGGCGAGCACCCCGCCCCGCGCCATCGGTTCCCCTTCCGCGCCGAGCAGTTCCGTCCGGCGGTGCCCCTCGGCGGTGTGCTGCCCGACACCCCGTCCCACCGGCCGCCCTCGGGCCACCTGCGGAGCACCGTCCGGCGCCTCGACGAGTGGTCGCTGCTGGCCTACAACCCGCGGATCCCGGTCGCCCGCTGACCGCGACGCCCGAGGGAGTGCCGCCGCGGCCGGTACCGACCGCCGTGGCTAGCCTTCGACGCATGACCGAGGGCCGGGACGAGCGGGCCGCCGGCGCGGCGGAGACGGGGGCCGGGCTGGCCGGCTCCCCGTTCCGGGTGGACCGGGACCGGATCGCCGCCTCGCCCTTCTTCGCCCGGCTCGCCGGCGTCACGCAGGTGGTGAGCCCCAACGGGGCGGGACTGCTGCTGCACAACCGGCTCACGCACTCGTTGCAGGTCGCGCAGGTCGCCAGGGCAATCGCCGAGCGGCTCGGCGAGGAGTCCGGGCCGCTGGTGGACAAGCTCGGCGGGTGCGACCCGGACGTCGTCGAGGCCGCGGCGCTGGCCCACGACCTCGGCCACCCGCCCTTCGGGCACCTCGGCGAGCAGGTGCTCGACCGGCTCGCCCGCGAACGCCTCGGCCTGCGGGACGGCTTCGAGGGCAACGCGCAGAGCTTCCGGATCCTCACCACGATCGACCTGCACGGCCCGGGCCGCACCGGCCTCGGCCTGACGGCGGCGGTGCGCGCCGCCGTCCTCAAGTACCCCTGGGCCCGGCGCGGGTACCCGGACCCGCACCCGAGCGAGGCCGACCTGCCGCCCCGCGGCGGCGGCCCGCTCCCCGGCGTCCCCGACTCCGGCTCGGCCAAGTTCTCCGCCTACGTGACGGAGTTGGGCGAGCTGCGGGCGGCCCGCGCCCCGTTCCCGGTGGCGCCGTGGCAGCAGACCGTCGAGGCCGCGGTCATGGACACCGCCGACGACATCGCCTACGCGATCCACGACGTCGAGGACTTCCACCGGGTCGGCGTGCTCCAGCAGGCCGGGGTGGCCGCCGAGCTGCGCTGCTGGGAGCGGTCCGCAGAGCCGGGGCCGACCGCCGGCCCGGGTGCCGCGCTGGAGCGGCTGCGCCGCCGCCTCGCCGAGCGGGACGACTGGGTCTACTCCGACGACGCGTTCGCCGCGGCCGTCGCCCGGGTGCGGGCCGAGCTGGTCGACGGCCTGCTCGCCGTGCCGTTCGACGGGTCGATGGCCGCCGAGCGGGCGGTCGCGGAGTTCTCCGCCCGCTGGACCTCGCGGCTGGTCGGCGGCATCCGGGTGCTCGCGGACCCGCCGGTCCGCGCGGCGCACGTGGCGCTCGGTGAGGCGCAGTGGCACGAGGTGGCGGTGCTCAAGTTCGTGCACCAGCAGTTCGTGCTGCGCCGGGCGGACCTGGCCTCGCACCAGCGCGGGCAGGCGACCGTCGTCACCGGGCTGGTCGGGGCGCTGCACGACTGGCTGGCCGACGGCCGCTCCCCGGACGCCCCCGGCCTCCCGCCGCGCCTGCACGACCTGGTCGAGCTGGCCCGCGGCGAGTACGCGGCGCTCGCGGAGGAAGGCGTCGTCAAGGCGGCGCAGGTCGGCGACCTCGCCCGCGGCCGGGCGGTGATCGACTACGTGGCCTCGCTGACGGACGCGCAGGCCGGCGCCCTGCTCGACGTCCTCACCGGCCGCTCCGCCCGCCTCTGGACCGACGCGATGGCGCTCTGACGCTCCGCTCCTCCGCGAGTCGCGGTACCGATGGCCGCGCCGCCGTCGAGCGACCAGACCCGCCGGGTGTTGGCCGACACGCCCCCGTGATCAGAACTCTCTGCACGCAGTGATCCTGCCCTCGCGCGGGAAGGGCCTCGCACGGCAGGGTGTGCCCATGGGTGAGCTGGTCGCCGGCGTCGACTCGTCGACGCAGTCCTGCAAGGTCGTGGTCCGGGACGCGGAGTCCGGGGAGCTGGTGCGCTCCGGGCGGGCCGCGCACCCCGACGGGACGGAGATCGAGCCGAAGCACTGGTGGGCGGCGCTGCAGCAGGCCCTCGAGCAGGCCGGCGGGCTCGACGACGTCGCGGCCGTCAGCGTCGCCGGGCAGCAGCACGGCATGGTGTGCCTCGACGAGACCGGCGAGGTCGTCCGGCCGGCGTTGCTGTGGAACGACACCCGCTCGGCTCCCGCCGCCGCCGCGCTCGTCGAGGAGCTCGGCGCGCAGGCCTGGGCGGACGCCACCGGCACGGTGCCGGTCGCGTCGATCACCGTGACGAAGCTGCGGTGGCTCGCGGAGCACGAGCCCGCCAACGCCGCACGTACCGCCGCCGTCTGCCTGCCGCACGACTGGCTGACCTGGCAGCTGGCGGGTACCTCGGGCCTGGACGCGCTGGTCACCGACCGGTCCGACGCCTCCGGCACCGGGTACTTCGACGCCTCCTCCGGTGCGTACCGCCGCGACCTGCTGCGGCTCGGCCTCGGCCGCGACGACGTCGTCCTCCCCCGGGTGCTCGGCCCGGCCGAGTCGATCGAGGGCCCGGGGTTCCGGCTCGGGCCCGGGGCCGGGGACAACGCGGGCGCGGCGCTCGGGCTCGGGGCGGGCGACGACGTCGTCGTCTCCCTGGGGACCTCGGGTGTCGTGTCGGCCCGCGGGGACCGGCAGGGCAACGACCCGACCGGCACGATCGCCGGGTTCGCCGACGCCACCGGCGCCTTCCTGCCGCTGGTGGTCACGCTCAACGCGGCCCGGGTGCTCGACGCCGCCGCCCGGCTGCTCGGTGTCGACCACGACGAGCTCTCCCGGCTCGCCCTCTCCGCCCCGCCCGGCGCCGAGGGCCTCACCCTCGTGCCGTACCTGGAGGGCGAGCGCACGCCGAACCTGCCGGACTCCACCGGCGCGATCCACGGCATGACGCTCGCGAACGCCACGCCGGCCAACCTGGCCCGCGCCGCGATCGAGGGGATGCTGTCCGGGCAGAAGGCAGGGGTCGACGCGCTGGCCGCGGTCGGCGTGCACGCGCACGAGATCATGCTGATCGGCGGGGCCGCACGCTCGGAGGCGGTGCGGCGCATCGCCCCGACGGTGTTCGGCGTGCCGGTCGTGGTGCCCGAACCGGGCGAGTACGTGGCCGACGGCGCGGCCCGGCAGGCCGCCTGGGTGCTGGCGGGCGGATCGGAACCGCCGGTCTGGGAGGCCGGCGGCACCCCGGAGAGGTTCGAGGGCGAGCTCACCGCCGGCCTGGAGGAGCGCTACCGCGAGGCCGCGGAGAAGTACCTTCCTCGCTGACCACGACCGCCAGCTGTGGGCCGTCCCTTCCGCTCATGATCCGTGTTCGGGCAGCAGAGGCGTCGATTCGCGGGCGAACCCCACCAGCCGGGCGATCGGGTCCGTGAGGGCGAGCGCGTGCCAGCGCGCCCTGCCGCTCGCGTCCGCGGCCGACACCACGGGAGCGGCGGCCGTCATGGTCGTCGACCTTGGGGCGGCCCATCGACGGAAACTCTCAGGCCCCTCTCACCTGGGATCGGGACACTCGGAGAGGAACCGGAAAGGAGACCGCCGTGATCGCCTCCCTCCTCGGGGTGCTGCTGGTGCTGTTCCAGCTGGTCCTGCTCGCGCGGGTGGTCGTCGACTGGATCGGGGTGCTCTCCCCCGGCAGCGGCGGCTCGGCCCTCTACCAGGCCCGCCGCGTGACCCACGGCATCACCGAACCCGTCATCGCGCCGGTGCGCCGGGTGGTGAGGCCGGTCAACCTCGGCGGGATCAGCCTCGACCTCGCCTTCATCATCGTCTTCGTCGGCGTGCTGATCCTGCGCACCGCGATCGTCCCGCTGATCCCGTTCTGAGGGACGGCGAGCCGCGCCCGGCATACCCGATCCCCACCCGGGTAGGCCCAGGTCATGACCGACCCGCAGAACCCCGAGCACAGCAGGGCCGAGGACGAGCCGGCGCTGCCGGACGACCCCGTGGACCAGGACGCCGAGCCCACGATGACGGCGCCGCCGGAGGACCGGCCGGACGGGGGCACGCAGGACCCGCGGGGCGACAGCCCCGACGTGGCGGACGCCGACGGCGAGGGCTGACCCACCCACCGCCGGGCGCGCGGATGCGCGTCGTGAGAGGTCCAGGCGGGTCGGCGGATCTCCGGCGCGCAGGACGGGCTCAGCCGGGCTGCGGGGACTCCTCCCCCGGCAGCAGCACCCGGGCGAGCCTGCGGATGCGTTCCGGCGTGGCCCGGCCCTGTCTCGAGTCCCGCTCCACCCGGAAACGGGCGGCGCGGACCTGGCGCGCGGTCACCTCGGTGACCACGTGGGCGTCATCCTGGTCGGCCATCGTCGTCCTCCGTATCGAGCACGAACTCCTCGCGGACCGCGGCCGGTGGTTCCGGCGGCGCGAACGCCCGGTCGAGTTCGTCCAGGATAGCGTCGACACGCTTCGCGTAGCGCCGGTTGAAGGCGTACCAGTGCCCGACGATCCGCCGCTCCTCCAGCATGTGCCGGGCGGACCCGGGGCTGATCTTGCCCTCGACCACCCAGTCGTAGACCTGGCTGCACCAGCCCAGCAGCGCGGTGTCCTCCTCGCGGCGCCGCTTGCCCTCGCCGACCAGGATGTTGGCCACGGCGCCGAGCAGCGCGCCGAGGAGCCCGCCCAGGAAGCTCATCCACGTCGCAGCCATCGACGCGGACGCTAGCGGGCCCCACCGACGAAACCGGCGAACCCGGCGGCGCGCCGCCCGCACGACCGTCAGGCACCCAGGAGGAAGGCCCGCACCTCGGCGACGAACCGCTCCGGGCACTCGACGCCGATCAGGTGCCCCGCCCCCGGGAACGTGCTGGTCGAGGCGCCCGTGATCCCGTCGCCCACCGCCCGCACGTCGCCGGCCGTCACCAGCCGCTCCTCGGCCCCGGCCAGGACCAGCGTCGGAGCGACGATGCGGGGCGGGTCGGCGCGCCCGTCGAACGCCCGTTGGGCCTCGTACTGGGCCAGCCATCCCGCCGGCGGCTCGCCCGGTGACGTGATCCACCACGGAGCGGAGCGTACGAGGGCGCGCGCCGACCTACCCGTGCCGCTTCAGCTCGTGGAAGAACCCGTCGACGACCTGCAGCTCCCCCGCCCGCACGACCTCGTCGTACACGTACTTGCCGACCGCAAGGTCCAGCACGCCCAGGCCGAACGGCGAGAAGATCACCGTGCCCTCGGCCGGCACCGGCGCCCGCCCCTCCAGGACGTCGTCGAGCGTCCCGGCCAGGAAGTCCCGGTGCCCGAGCCGCTGCTCGACCAGGTGCGGCGAGGTGTCCGCCTTGAGGCAGTGCTCCACGTCGTCGACGTAGTTGGTCGCGGCCAGCAGGATCTCCGGCGCGAGGTCGCGCAGCGAGACGTGCAGGACCAGCGGCCCGTGGTCGAACCAGGAGACCTCGGTGACGTGCGGGGTGCCGGCGATCGTCGCGAAGACCACCAGGTCGCTGCTCCGGACGAGCTCCTCGGGTGTCTCGTGGATCGTGACCCGGCCCGGCGTCCCCGTGCGCTCGAGGTGCCCGCGGAACCCGGCCGCGCTGTCCGCGGACAGGTCGAACACGCCGATCTCCTCGAACTCCCAGCCGGTGCCGGCGAGGAAGATCTGGATGTAGCGCGCGATCAGGCCGGTGCCGAAGAACCCGACCCGGGTCGGGCGCGTACGGCCCTCGCTGAGCCGGGCCGCCGCGAGCGCCGCCGACGACGCCGTGCGGGTCGCACTGATGATCGAGCTCTCCATGCAGGCGAACGGGTAGCCGGTGTCGTGGTCGTTGAGGATCAGCACCGCGGAGGCGCGCGGGATCCCGGCCTGGACGTTGTCCGGGAAGCTGGAGATCCACTTCAGCCCGTCGACCGCGGAGGGACCGCCGAGCGAGGCCGGCAGCGCGATGATCCGCGAGGTCGGCCGGTCCGGGAACCGCAGGAAGTACGACGGCGGGTTGACCGTGTCCCCCGCCCCGTGCAGCCGGTAGGTGGCCTCGACCAGGTCGGTGATCTCCCGTTCCCGGCCCTGCAGCGCCCGTTGGACCTGGGCCCCGGACACGACGGCGAAGGGCGGCACCGTGAGCCCGGCGCCGGCGGGCGCACGGGCGGGGTCGACGGCGGTCACTGGGCACCCGCCGTGGGGGCGCAGTCGGCGAGCTTGACCGAGTCGGCCAGCCCGACGAGCACCTGGCGGTCGCCCTGGTAGGCCTCGCGGCTGTGCGCGCACCGGACGTTGTCGACGAGCAGCAGGTCCCCGGCCTGCCAGGGCTCGCGCAGGGTGTGGGCGGTGTAGACGTCGTTGATCAGCGCGATCACCTCGGGGCCGATCGGCTCGCCGTTGCCGAACCTCGTGGTGAACGGCAGACCGTCCGGCCCGTAGGTGTCCACGAGGAACTCGCGGACGTCCGGGTCGAGCGTGAACTCGTTGAGGAAGGCGATCTGGTTGAACCAGCAGCGCGCCCCGCTGACCGGGTGCCGGACCACGGCGAGCCGGCGCTGCCGGGTCTTGAGGCCGCCGTCCCCGGTCCACTCGAACTCGATCGCGTTGGCCCGGCAGTAGGCCTCGACGGCGGCGCGGTCGTCCGTGCCGAAGGCCTCGGCCCACGAGGCGCCGATCTCGTCGTTGTAGGTGCGGGTCAGCATCCAGCCCTCGCGCTCGAACCGGCCGACGAGGTCGGCGGGCAGCGCCTCCAGCACCGCGGCGGAGTCCGAGACCGTGGTGGCGCCGCCGGCCGCGGGCGGGTTGAGGCAGGCGAACAGCATCAGGCCGGGGAACTCGAGCGTGTAGCTCAGCTCGTGGTGCATGCACATCTGCTGGTTGGCGGGCCAGGCGGTCGACGAGTGCACGCCGTCGCCGAAGTGCTGTCGGGGCGCGAACGCCTCCCGCTCGCCGAGCAGCTGGTTCGTGAGCCCGCGGAAGACGGCCGCGGTGGCCGCCCAGTCCTGCAGGCCGAGGCCGCGGACGAACAGGTGCCCGTACTGCGCGACCAGGTTCCGGACGGCCTCCCGGTTCTCCGCGGCCCACGCGGCCGGTCCGGCGGGTGCGGTCGTGGTCAGGACGACGGGCCCACCGGGGCGCTGCGTCAGGTCCAGGGCGGGTGCCGGCTGGGTCATCTCGGTGTCCTCTCGAACGGTGTGGACAGGGAGGGCGGACGGAGGGTGTGATCAGGAAGAGCGCGCGGGGAGGGCGTCGAGTACGACCGCGGCCGCCTCGTGCGGCCGGCTCCGGAGGAAGTGGTGCCCGCCCCCGTCGAGCTCGCGGGTCTGCACCACCCCGGCGAGGAGCTCCCAGTCCCGCCGCCGGGTCTCGTCCGCCGTGCTCGGGTCGTCGGCGGCCCGCACGACCAGGACCGGTGCGGTGATCCGCACGCCGCCGGTGGCCGCGTCGGCCAGGTACCGGTGCGCCTCGACGCAGTCGTGGCGGTACGCCGCCGCGACCCGCTGGGCGCCCTCGGTGTCGAGCTGGTCGAGCTCCGGGTGGAGGCCGGTCTCGCGCAGCCGGTCGACCAGTGCCGCGTCGGAGCGGCCGGACAGCTCGACGATCCCGTTGCGCCTGGTGGTCGGGTCGCCGAGCTGCTGCGAGGACAGGACGACCAGCTCGACGGCGACGCCGCGCCTCGCCAGCTCCTGCTCGGCCGCGACGGCGAACGCCGTGCCCGAGGAGTGCCCCCACAGCAGCACCGACGTGAGCCCCTTGGCGGTGATCTCGGCGGCGACGCGGTCGACGATCCGGCCGAGCGGCGCGAACTTCTCCGTGGCGGACGGGTCGTGCCCGGGCGGCTCGACGCCGTACACGGTCAGCCCGGCGAGCTGCGCGGCGAGCGGCCGGAAGTTGACGGCGTTGCCGCCGGCCGGCGGGAAGCAGACCAGCGCCCGCGCCGGGTCGCCGCCGGTGGTGAGGGGCTGCAGCAGCTCCGCGGGCGCCTCGGGGGTACCGGCGGTCGCGGCGCCCCCGGCCGGCTCGAGCAGCACGGCCAGGTCGGCGAGCACCGGGTTGCGGGTGATGTCCTTGAGCGAGACCGCCCGGTCCAGCGCGACCGCGAGCTTGACCGCCGAGAGCGACGAGCCGCCGCGGTCGAAGAAGTGGTCGTGCCGCCCGATCTCCGCCTCCGGCACGCCGAGGATCTGGGCGAACGCCGCGGCCAGCCGGCGCTCCGCGGGGGTGGCCGGCGGCTCCTGGTCGGTCGGCGCCGGCTCCTGGGCCAGCTCGACCGCCAGCGCGGTGAGCGCCTTCGTGTCGATCTTGCCGTTGGCGGTGAGCGGCAACGGCTCCCGGCGGTGGAAGGCCGCGGGGACCATGTACACGGGCAACGACCGGGCCAGGGTGTCGCGCAGCAGGTCGACCGGCAGATCCTCGGCCGCGGCGTAGAAGGCGACCAGCTGGGCGCCGGCGCCCGGCCGCTCGGCCACGACGACCGCGCCGTCGCGCACCCCGGGCACGCCCAGCAGCGCGTTCTCGATCTCGCCGATCTCGATGCGGAAGCCGCGGATCTTGACCTGGCTGTCCCGGCGGCCGAGGAACTCGAGCTTGCCCTCCGGTGTCCAGCGGCCGTAGTCGCCGCCGCGGTAGAGCCGCTCCCCCGGCACGTGCGGGTCGGTCAGGTAGACCGCACGCGTGCGCTCCGGGTCGTTGACGTACCCGCGGCCCACGCAGACCCCGGCGAAGCAGATCAGGCCGGGGGCGCCGAGCGGGACCGGCTCGAGGTTCTCGTCGGTGACGTAGACCCGCACGTTGCGCACGGCCGGCCCGAGCACCACCTTGGCCGGCGCGGACCGCATGACCTCGTGGTTGGTGTCGTCGGAGGTCTCGGTCAGCCCGTAGGCGTTGACCAGCGCGACGCCCTGGACCTGCGCGAAGAACCGCTGCGCGAGCTCGGTCTTGAGTGCCTCGCCGGTCGCGGAGACGCAGCGCAGGTTCGGCAGCGTCCGGCCCGTGCGCTCCAGGTAGGACAGCACGACCTCGAGGTAGGAGGGCACGACCTGCACCACCGCGACGCGTTCGCCGGCGAGGGTGTCGACGAACCGCTCGACGTCGAGGATCGCCTCCTGCGCGATCACGACGGTCCGGCCGCCGACCAGCAGCGCGGACACCAGCTGCCAGAGCGAGATGTCGAAGCACTGCGGGGCGGTCTGCGCGACGACCGCGCCCTCGGCGATCTCCAGGTCCTCGATCTTGGCGAACAGGTGGTTGAGCATCCCGGCGTGCTCGCACATCGCGCCCTTGGGCTCGCCGGTGGAGCCGGAGGTGAAGTAGACGTACGCGGCCTGGTCCGGCCCGACGGCGATCCCGAGGTCGGAACCGTCCGCCTCCTCCGCGAGCGCGCCGGCCAGGGTGAGCACCCGGACCTCGGGCATCGCGTCGAGCGCGCGGTCGAGCGACTCCGTGCTGCCCGGCTCGGTCACCACGAGCACGGCCTCCGCGCGGGTCAGCGTCTTGCGGATGCGCTCGTCGGGGAAGCCCGGCTCGATGGGCAGGTACACCCCGCCCGCCTTGAACACGGCGAGCACCGCGGTCATCCAGTCGAGGTTGCGCTCCATCACCACCCCGACGACGCCCTCGCGCTCCAGCCCGTGGGCCCGCAGCGCCCGCGCGAGGCGGTTGGCGCGGTCGTTCAGCTCGGCGTAGGTGAAGCGGATCTCGCCCTGGACCGCGGCGATCGCGTCGGGGTGCCGCCGTACGCGCTCCTCGACCAGCTCGTGGAAGCGCCGGTCGGGCAGCGGGCGCCGCGGACCGGCGAGGCCCTCCAGCTGGTAGGTGCGCTCCTCGTGGGAGAGCAGGGACGACGCCGTGTGGTCGGCCTCCGGGTCCGCGGCGAGCTGGGCCAGCGCGGCGAGGTGGTAGCCCGCGATCCGGGCGCCCGCGGCGGCGTCGAGGACCTCCGTGCGGTGCCGCAGCTCCAGCCGCCCGTCCCGGACGCCGACGGTGAGCACGACCTCCCCGGTCGGCTCCGGCGCGGGCCCGGCGGGGTCCAGGACGGTCTCGAACCCGGGCCCGGCGACGCCCAGCTCGGCCCGCAGCGCGTCGACCGGGAAGTCCTGGTGGGCGTGCAGCTCGGTGAGGGTCTTCTCGGCCGCCGTGAGCAGGCCCCGCCACGGGCCGGGCTCCACGGGGAGCCGCAACGGCAGCGGACCCGCCGGGGTGACCAGCCCCGCGACGGTCTCGGGCTCGCCGGACAACGCGGCCAGCACCTTCGCGTGCGCGGCGACCAGCGCGGCCTCGCCGGCCGGGCCCGACAGGGGCACCTCGACCGTGGCGACGCCCGGGCGCGGCTCGGCGGCCCAGCGCGGGAGCGTGGTGCGTCCACCCGCGGTGAGCGCGGCGGTCCACCAGACGCGGGCCGGGCTGCCCGGGGCGCAGGTCGGCGCGGCGGTCGGCGAGGTCATCAGGTTCTCCCGGGTGATCATCGGGCCGGTGGACGGGGTGGTCGGGGTGGTCATCGCGGGGGCTCCTAGCGGGCCGTCAGCAGGGCGGCGGTCCAGTCGGACGCGCCCGGGGAGGTCGGGGAGGTCGGGGAGGTCGGGGCGGCGGGGGACGGGAGGGCCGGGGCGACGGGCGTCTCGGGCAGCTCGTGGGCGGGGTTGCCGCCCCACCGCGAGCCGGCCGGGATCTCCTCGCCCTTCATGACGAAGGAGTCCGGGGCGATCTCCGCGGCGTCGCCGATCGTCACGCCGTAGTGGACGAGGGCACCGACGCCGAGCGTCACGCCCGCGCCGAGTGCGGTGTGGTCGGACTTGAACGCGCCGTCCTCCTGCGAGTGGCACTGGATGATGCTGCCGGCGTTCAGCACGCAGTCGTCGCCGATCGTGGTGAGGGTGCGCTCGGTGAGTGCGACCCCGTCGTCGAACACCCGTCGGCCGAGGCGCACGCCGAGCATCCGGGAGACCAGGTTCTTCCAGGGCGTGCCGGCCAGCTGGCGCTCGATCGGCGGGACGACGAGCTTCCAGAAGCGTTCGTGCCGCCAGAACTGGATGTCGTAGATCGAGCACGACTTCGGGCGGAGCCGGCGGAACCCGATCACCAGGCGCTCCCACAGGACGAACCAGAGGATGGTGAACAGGACGCTGGCCACGATCTCCGCGCCGAAGGCGACCGCGCCGTGGTCGGCGTAGTGGTCCACCGCCAGCATGCCGAGCAGCAGGAGCCCGACGACGTGGCCCCAGCGGACCGCGAGCGCGAACATCAGGGTCAGCAGGTTGTGCCGGTTCTTGCGGCGCAGCCGGCGGCGGCGCTCGCGCTCGTCGACCTCGAGGACCTTGTCGCGCTGCACCGTGCGCGGGATCTCGAAGGCCGGCGAGCCGAGCAGCCCGACGCCCTCGCGCACCGGCCCGTCGATCGGGATCGCCACCTTCGTCGCGAGCAGGCAGTTGTCGCCGGTGCGGCCGCCGATCGGGTAGGGGATGTGGTTGCCGAGGAAGTTGTTCCCGCCGATCGCCACGTGCGCGGTCCGGAACGACGTGCTCGAGAAGTCGGCGTTGTTCACCGACAGCCCGTCCGCGACCACCGTGCCGCGGCCGATCGAGACCAGGTACGGGCTCTCCTGCTGCACCGCGGAGCCGAAGTTCGACCCGGTCTGCTCGAGCCGGCCGAGGTCGTAGCCGAGCAGGTAGAGGTAGCTGGTGATGAAGGAGCTGTCGCCCAGGAGCAGGACGTAGGTCTTGAGGTTCGTCAGCCGCGTGACGGTGCGGTGCAGCGAGTACCGGAACCCGTGCAGCGGGTAGACCCGGTCGGGTCGCACGAACAGGGCCACGAGCCGCGGGACGGTGAGGACGACCACCAGGCCGAGCGCCAGCCCGCCGAAGTAGGTCGCGGTCGCGCCGACGAGTGCGTCGACGTAGAAGCCGGACGTGGTGTACCCGACGGCGCCGGGGTCGAGCAGCGCCGTGAGCTGCGGGACCGCGGTCAGCAGGAGGAAGAGCCCGCCGAACCCCAGCGGCAGGTAGATCGCGAACAGCTTGACCAGCTGGCTGGTCACGTAGGCGAGCTTGCGGAGCGGGCGCACCCGGGCGGGCGGGACGGCGCGGAAGTCGGTGTCCGTCGGGACCGCGGGCGAGCCGTGCCAGCTCTGTCCGGCGGGGACGCTCTGCCCCCGCTGGAGGGAGGAGGCGTGGCCGAGCTGGGCGCCGTCGCCCATCGCCGTGCCGATGTCGAGCACGCTCTTCTCGCCGACCACGACGTCGCGGCCGAGCGTGATCCGGCCCTGCTGGATCGTGCCGGCGTGGGCGCGGTAGCTCTGCAGCACGGCGTCCTTGCGCACGACGGTGCCGGCTCCGATCGTGACCAGGTCCGTGCACACCGGGATGTGGCGGGTGAGGATCACGACGTTCCTGCCCACCTTCGCGCCGAGCAGCCGCAGGTAGAGGGTGTAGAGCGGCGAGCCGACGATCAGGAAGACCAGCGGGTTGGCGCGCACCAGCGTCTTGACCAGCCAGAAGCGGAAGTAGCGCAGGCCCCAGACCGGGAACTCCGTCTCCTTCCACCGCCCGATCAGCAGCCATTTGGCCACGACCGGCAGCAGCGCCAGCGCCAGGAACGCCCCCGCGCCGGCCTCGACCGAGCGCTGGTAGGTCTGGAGCAGCGTGGTGCTCGACGAGATCCAGAGGTAGGCGCGGTCCATCACGTACCCGGCGCCGGTCGCGTAGAGCAGGAAGAGCACCAGCTGCAGGGCGCCGGTGAGGTAGTAGCCGAAGGTGCTGTGCCGCACCGGCCGGACCGGTGCGGGGGCCGCCGGCCGCGGGACCGGGTCCGACGACGGCGCGACGCCCGCCGCGGCGGCCATGCCGGCGATCGTCGGGTTGGCGTAGACGTCGCGGATGGAGACGGACGGCAGGTCCTCCCGCTTGCGCAGCCGCGCGCAGAACCGGGTCATCACCATCGAGTCCGCGCCGAGGTCGTCGAACACGTTGCGGTCGGTCGGCACCCGGTCGACGCCCAGCACCTCGGCCAGGACCCGGGCCAGCCCCTGGACGACGTCGTCGCCGGGGGCCCCGGCCGGGACCACCGGTGCGGTGGCGGGCATGGACGGCGCGAAGGCGGTCGCGAGCCCGGCGATGGTCGGGTGCGCGTACACGTCCTTGATCGAGATCGACGGCAGGTCGTCCCGCTTGCGCAGCCGCGCGCAGAACCGGGTCATCACCATCGAGTCCGCGCCGAGGTCGTCGAAGACGTTGCGGTCGGTCGGGACGTGCTCGACCGCGAGCACCTCGGCCAGCACGACGGCGAGCGCCGCCGCCGGGCCGGCCGTCGACGCCCCGCCGGACGGGGTGTGGGCCGGGGCGGAGGGCGCCGGAGGTGGGACGGGCGCCTGCCGGGCCGGGGCCGGCCCGGGCGACGCGACGACGGGCGGGCGCGGG
>NZ_JBHSQK010000062.1:0-58511 GCF_042658055.1 Pseudonocardia lutea | reverse complement strand
CGCCAGCTGAGCCGGTCAACAACCTGCTGAGTCACCACAGGTAGAGCCCGAGCACGAAGATCAGCCCGTAGAACGCGACGTTGACGAGCAACCCGATCGCCGACGCCGCGGCGAACACCGGCCGCCGCAACAGACCCAGCGGCAGCATCGGCGCCGCGCTGCGGGCCTCGGCGGCGACGAACCCGAACCCGGCGAGCACGGCGAGCCCGGAGAGGCCGAGCACCGGTGGTGCGGCGAACCCCGCGGCGCCGCCGATGATCGTCGCGCCGGCCAGCGCGGCGAGGGCCGCGACGGCGGCGAGCTGACCCGGCAGGTCGACGCGGCCACCGACGGCCGGCGTCTCCACGAGCCGGCGGGCGGTGATCAGCACCCCGGCGATCCCCAGCGGCACGTTGATCAGGAACAGCGTGCCCCACCCGGCGACCTGGACGAGCAGCCCGCCGAGCAGCGGGCCCGCGGACAACGCGATGCTCGCCCCCGCCGCCCAGATCCCGACCGCGCGGGCACGGGCGGCCGGCGCCGGATGCGCGTGCGCGACGAGCGCCAGCGAGCAGGGCACCAGGACCGCCGCCCCGATCCCCTGCACCGCGCGCGCCGCGACCAGCGCCCCGATCCCCGGGCCAGCCCGCAGGCGACGGAGGCCAGCGTGAACAGCACGAACCCGCCGGCGAACAGGCGGCGGGCGCCGATCCGGTCGCCGAGCGCGCCCGCGGTCAGGATCAACGCGGCGAAGGTGACGGTGTAGGCGTTCACCACCCACTGCCCGCCCGCGACGCCCCCGCCGAGGGCCCGCCCGATGGGCTCGACCGCGATGTTCACGGCGGTCACGTCCAGCTGCACCACGCCGAAGCCCAGCGACGCGGCGCTCAGGGTCCAGGTCCCGGTACGCATCGTCGTCACGGCGACCGACGCTAGGCACGGATCGCTTCGACGCCGGTCGAACCGTCCCGGGCCTAGCCTCGGGGCATGCCCGGGGAC
Source organism: Pseudonocardia lutea (assembly GCF_042658055.1). Taxonomy (NCBI): domain Bacteria; kingdom Bacillati; phylum Actinomycetota; class Actinomycetes; order Pseudonocardiales; family Pseudonocardiaceae; genus Pseudonocardia; species Pseudonocardia lutea. The sequence goes on along the minus strand of NZ_JBHSQK010000062.1, from coordinate 57,533 downwards.
ACCGACATCGCCACGGTCGGCGCGCTGCTCGGCGACGAGCGGCGCTGCCGCATCCTGCTCGCCCTGGACGACGGCCGTGCCCTGCCCGCGAGCCGGCTCGCGGCCGAGGCCGGCGTGAGCGCCGCGACCGCCAGCAGCCACCTGGGCAAGCTGCGCGAGGGCGGGTTGGTCACCGTGGAGACCCACGGCCGGCACCGCTTCTACCGGCTCGCCGGGCCGCACGTCGGACGGCTGCTGGAGGCGATGGTCGCGCTCGCGCCGCCCCGGCCGGTCACCTCGCTGCGCGAGGGCACCCGCGCCCGGGCCCTGCGCCGGGCCCGGACCTGCTACGACCACCTCGCCGGGGAGCTCGGCGTCGGGATCATGCGGCACCTGGTCGACGCGGGCCTGCTCGCCGGCGGCGACGGGCGGCGCGACCCGGCGGACCCGCCGGTCGGGTTCGGGCAGGACGTGGACTACCGGTTCACCGGCGCCGGGGACGCCTGGCTCGACGACCTCGGCGTGCGGCTCGCCCCCGGCCGCCGGGCCGTGCGGTACTGCGTGGACTGGACCGAGCAGGCCCACCACCTGTCCGGCGCGGCGGGCGCGGGGATCCTGGCCCGGCTCGTCGAGCTCGACTGGGTCCGGCGCGCGCCGAAGGACCGCGCAGTCACCGTCACCGACGCGGGCCGTGCGGGGCTGGCCCGCACCTTCGGCCTCTGATTCCCGCGAGTCGGCACCGTCGGGCCCCCGAGTCGCACGTCCCGGGTGCTCCCGGTATCGCGCAGTCGGGCGCCCGGAGGTGCCGACCCGCGGGTCAGGGGACCAGGACCTCGGTGACCGGGAGGCCGGAGTCGGCGGGGAGGCCGAGGTCGGACGGGGCGGCGCCGGTGTGCACCAGGTGGGCGCCGAGCGCGGCGACCATCGCGCCGTTGTCCGTGCACAGGACGGGGCGGGGCACCCGCAGCCGCAGACCCGCGGCGGTGCAGCGCTCCTCGGCCAGTGCGCGCAGCCGCGAGTTGGCCGCGACCCCGCCGCCGAGCAGCACGGTGTCCATGCCGTACTCCTGGGCGGCCTTCACGGTCTTCATGGTGAGGACGTCCGTGACCGCCTCCTGGAACGACGCGGCGACGTCCGGGACCGGGATCGGGGTCCCCGCCCGTTCCAGCGCCTCGACGTGCCGGGCGACGGCGGTCTTGAGCCCCGAGAAGGAGAAGTCGTACTTCGCGTCCCGCGGCCCGGTGAGTCCGCGGGGGAAGTGGATCGCCGCCGGGTCGCCGTCGCGCGCGGCCTTGTCGATCCACGGGCCGCCGGGGAAGGGCAGCCCGAGCAGCCGGGCGACCTTGTCGAAGGCCTCGCCCGCGGCGTCGTCGATCGTGGCGCCGAGCGGGGTGACCGGCCCGGCCAGGTCCGGCACGGCGAGCAGGCTGGAGTGCCCGCCGGAGACGAGCAGCGCGAGCGCCGGCGGCAGCGGCCCGTGCTGCACGGTGTCCACGGCGACGTGCGCGGCCAGGTGGTTCACCCCGTAGAGCGGGACGTCCCAGGCCGCGGCGTACGCCTTGGCCGCCGCGACCCCGACGAGCAGCGCGCCGGCGAGCCCGGGACCCGCGGTGACCGCGACCGCGTCGACGTCGGAGCCCTTCAGGCCCGCGGTCTCCAGCGCCCGGTGCACCGCGGGGACCATCGCCTGCAGGTGCGCCCGCGACGCCACCTCCGGCACGACACCGCCGAACCGGGCGTGCTCCTCCACGCTCGACGCGATCTCGTTCGCGAGCAGCTCGGCGACCCCGGACCCCGACATCCGGACGATGCCCACGCCGGTCTCGTCGCAGGAGGTCTCGATACCGAGAACGATCGTCACCGGGGGTCCCTCTTCATCGTGTAGGCGTCGGCCCCGCTGGGCCGGTAGTACCGCTTGCGCAGCCCGACGACGGCGAACCCCGCCGTCTCGTAGAGCCCTCGGGCCGGCTCGTTGTCCGTCCTGACCTCGAGGAACACCGTCGCGTGCAGCTCGTCGGCCACGGCCAGCAGCGCGTCGAGCAGCCGGCGCCCGATGCCGCGGCCCTGGTGCGCCGGGTCGACGCCGATGGTGTGCACCTCGGCCTCGGCCTGCGGCGGCCCCGCGGTGATCCCGAGCCCGGCGTAGCCGACGAGCTCGCCGTCGAGCCGGGCGGCGAAGTAGGGCAGGCCGCGGGAGACCTCGTCCCGGAAGGCCTGGGCGCTCCACGGGTCGTCGCCCGGGAAGAGGATCTTCTCCAGCTCGGCGCAGCGGGGGGCGTCTGCCCGGTAGAGCGGCCCGATGGTGACGGTGCCCCGCCGGTCGGTGCCCGGGCCGCTCACGTCCGCACCTTCTTCCGCTCCCCGGGCGGGACGGCGTCGGGGCGGCGCAGGTACAGCGGCTCGAGCGGGCCGGGGGTGCGGCCGGAATCCAGGGCCGGGGCGGCCGCGGCGACCAGGCCGGCGGGCGTGGGGCTTGCGGGCTCGCGCACCGGGAGCCCGAACCGCTCGGCCATCGTGCCCGCGGCGGCGACCAGGTGCAGCCCGTCGAGCCGCTCGGCGACCGCGTCGGGGCTCTCCACGGTCGGCCCGGTCAGCCGCGCCCCCTCGGCCTCGTAGGCGGCCCAGTACACCTCGCGGCGCCGCGCGTCCGTGGCGACCAGCAGGTTCCCGGTGAGCTTCCCGGGCAGCACGACGGCCTGGGCGATCGCGTCGAGCGAGCAGACCCCGTGCACCGGGACGCCCAGCGCGTCGCCGAGCGAGGCGGCGGTGACCATGCCGACCCGCAGGCCGGTGAACGGTCCGGGACCGGTCCCGACGACGATCGCCTCCACCTCGCGCAGCCGGATCCCGGCGTCGGCGCAGGCGCCCTGCACGCCGGGCATGAGCAGCTCGCCGTGCTTGCGGGCGTCGTGCGCGACCCGCACGCCCAGCTCGGCGATGCGGGCGTCGGGCCCGTCGGTCAACCGCACGACACCGGCGGTGACGGCGGGCGTGGCGGTGTCCAGGGCCAGCACGAGCACGTCACGAGCCTACGAGCGTCCTGCTCAGCAGCTGTCCTCGGGCCGACCCGTGCCCGTCTCCTCCGGCTCGGCGGTGCAGTCCGGGGTGCACAGGTGCGCGCACGGGCGCCCCGCCGGGTGCGGTGGGACGGGCGGGAGCGGCGGGAACGGGTCGGGGTGCGGGCTCATGGGCCTCCTCCTCGGGTCGGCACCGAGCCTGCCCGCCGGCGCTGTCACGGTGCTGGCGCGGCTCTGACGCGCGCTGCTGCCACCGCCGTGCCAGGGCGGGCCCCGACCGTTCCGATCCGTCCGACCACCGATTCCCTCAGGAGGGAACGTGAACGGGAACGAGTTCGAGGAGCGGGTGCGCGGCTTCGCCGAGAAGGTCGGCACCGACCAGTCGGTAGCGCTGGGCGCGGCGCTGGCCCACGTCGGCGACCGCCTCGGCCTCTGGGCGGCCCTGGCCGGCGCGGGCCGGTGACCCCCGCGGAGCCGGCGGCGCGCGCCGGGCCGGCCGAGCGGTACCTGGCCGAGTGGCTGGCCGCGCAGACCGCGGCCGGGTACCTCGACCACGGCGACGCATCCTGCCGTCCGAGCGTTCACGCAGGTGCGAGTGGCCGTGCGGGACCCGCTCCACCTGGTGGTGGAGGCACGGCCCTGACGCCCGGGCCGGCGGCGGCGAGGTGCCGGTCCACGGCCCTGCGCGACCCCCGTCATCGCTCCCCTGCCCGAGGGGACTCGTCCGGACGACCCGGATCGTCACCCGGACGGGCGGGCTACCAGTCCCGCAGCAACGCGGGCAGCTCGGCCAGGCGCTGGATCACGCCGTCCGGCTCGACGTCGACCGGGACCCGCTGGGCCACCGGGATGTCGCTGTGCGGAACCAGGACGGCGCGCATGCCGACGCCCTTGGCCCCGCTGATGTCGTCGTACGGGCGGTCGCCGACGTAGACGCACCGGGCCGGGTCCTCGACGCCGACCGCGGCCATCGCGGCGCGGAACGCCTCGGGGTGCGGCTTGGTGTACTCCAGGTCGCTGCTCCAGGTCACGCCGTCGAACAGGTGCAGCACCCCGTCCCGGCGCAGCCACTCCTCGTGCCACTCGCCGGGCCACATCGTGGAGGACAACACCCCCAGCCGCAGCCCGCGCCCGCGCAGTTCCTCCAGCATCGGGGCGGCCTCGGGATCGGTGTGCGTGGCCTGCACCCAGAACTCCCGGTACGCCTCGAGCGCGGCACCGTGCAGCTCGGAGCGCTCGTCGACGGCGGCGTCGGCCAGCACCTGGCCGAGGTGGAAGGCGCGTGCGTCGTGCTGCACGGCGGCCCAGCGGGCGGTGTCGGCCTCGGCGAGGGCCGTGGCGACCTCGCGGGCCCGCTCCGGCTCGTCCGCGTGCAGGACCTCGGTGTAGGCCCGCCAGCCGGCGTGGAAGTCCATGGTCCGCCAGGGCGTGAGCGTGCCGCCCCAGTCGAAGATCACCGCCTCGATCACGGCCCCACTCGCTCGGCCCGCGCGACCCGGACGTCGTCCTCCCGGCGCTCCAGGTGGACCAGGACGTGCTCCTCCGCGAGCCGCTCGGCCACGCCCTCGCCCCACTCCACCGCCACGACGGCCTCGGTGAGGTCGGTGTCGAGGTCCAGGTCGTCGAGCTCCGCGGCGACCGAGGCGACCGCGCCCAGCCGGTAGGCGTCGACGTGCACGAGCGGGACGCCCGGCCCGCCCGGCAACGGCCGGTGCTCCCGGGCGATCACGAAGGTCGGTGAGGTGATCGGGCCGGCCACCTTCAGTCCGCGCGCCAGACCGCGGACGAGCGCCGTCTTGCCCGCGCCGAGCGGTCCGGACAGCACCACGAGGTCGCCCGCGCGCAGCTCGCGGCCGAGCTCCTCGCCGAAGGCCTCGGTGTCGGCCGGCTCCGGGAGCTCGACCGGCTCGTCCCACGTCATGCCCGCCTCCGTCCGCGCCGGCGCGGGGCCCGGGCGGCCGCCCGCCGCACCAGCCCCGCCAGCGCCTCCTGGACCTCCTCGTGCCGCTCCAGCAGCGGCAGGTGCCCGACGCCCTCCAGCTCCAGCAGCTGCGCCTTGGGCAGCTCGGCCGCGATCCGCTCGGCGTGCGAGTACGGGATCACCTGGTCCTTCGTGCCCGCGACGATCAGCACCTCGCACTCGGCGAGGGCGGGCAGCGCCGCCAGCCGGTCGTGCGTGCCGAGGGTGTCGGCGAAGTCGGTGAGCGCGTCGAGCGCGTTGGCGCTGATCATGGTGTCGACCAGGTCGACCAGCGCCGGGTCGACGCGGCGGTCGCCGAACGCGTAGCGCCGGGTGACACCCCAGACGACGTCGCCCAGCGCCTTGCGCGCGCCCTCCACGAACCGCGGCTGCACCCGGGCGAGCGCGCCGAGGCCGCGGGTCACCGGGTTGTGCCGGGAGAGCAGGGTGCCGGGCAGGCCCGCGCTGCCCATCTCCCCCGCCGAGGTCGACACGAACCCCAGGCCGAGCACCCGCTGCGCGAACAGCTCGGGCTGCTGCTCGGCGAGGGCCATCAGCGTCATGCCGCCCATCGAGTGCCCGATCAGCACCAGCGGGCCCTCCGGCGCGAGCGCGCGGATGACCGAGTCCAGGTCGTGGCCGAGCTGCTCGATCGTGCAGCTCTCCTGCGGCGCGCGCTCCGAGCGCCCGTGGCTGCGCTGGTCGTAGAGCACGGTGTGCACGGAGGGATCGGCGAGCAGCGGGAACGCCTGCCGCTGGAAGTGCCAGGTGCGCCGGTCGAGGGCGAACCCGTGGACCAGCACCACCGTGAGCAGCGGCTCCCCGGTGCGCGAGGGCAGCTCCTCGCAGGCCAGCCGGATGCCGTCCTCGGTCATGACCGACGACGAGGTGGCCGGCGGCTCGGCGCCCGGCTGCCGCCCGGCCGCGTCCAGCTCCCCGGCGAGGCGCCGGCGCTCCTTGGCGATCTCGTGCCGCTTGTGGCTGGCCACCCCGACGCCGACCGCGGCGCCCGCGGCCCCGACGATCCCGCCCGCGACCCCGACCGCCTGCCACAGCCTGCGGCCCGCCACGCTCACGCCCCCACGCCGAGGTGCGTGCGGCGGACCCGGGCGCCGTGCACGCCGGTCGCGATCTCGTAGTGGATCGTGCCGAGCTCGGTGGCCCAGTCCTGGGCCGTCGGGCCGCCGTCCGCGCCCGCACCGAACAGGACCGCGGTGTCGCCCTCGTGGACCTCGTCGTCGCCGCAGTCGACCATCACCTGGTCCATGCAGACCCGGCCGACGACCGGCCGCACCCTGCCGGCGAGGTGCACGCGCATCCGGCCGTTCGCGTTCAGGCGCCGGGGCACCCCGTCCGCGTACCCGACCGGGACCAGCGCCAGCGTGGTCTCGTGCGGGGTGGTCCACTCGTGCCCGTAGGACACGCCCTCGCCGGCCGGGACCCGCTTGACCAGTGCGACCCGCGCCCGGAACTCCATCGCCGGGCGCAGCGGCGACTCCTCCACCGGCCGGTCCAGCGGGTCCAGCCCGTAGACCGCGATGCCGGGCCGCACGAGGTCGAGGTGCAGGTCGGGCCGGGTGAGGGTGGCCGCGGAGTTGGCGAGGTGGCGGAGCGGGGCGAACCCGCGCTCGCGGGCCTGCTCCCACGCCGCGTTCAGCCGCGCGAGCTGGGTGTCGATGACGGGGTGGTGCGGCTGGTCGGCGTGCGCGAGGTGCGACCAGACGCCGACGACCTCGGCCTCGTCGCGCGCCTTCTCCACCGCGTCGAGCAGCTCGGGCCAGTCCGCGGGCTGGCAGCCGTTCCGGGACAGTCCGGTGTCGATCTTGAGGTGCAGCCGGGCGGGGCGGCCCGCCCGGCGCGCCCCGTCGAGCACCCCGGCGAGGTGCCGCACGGAGGAGACCGACAGGTCGACGCCCGCGGCGACCGCGGGGGCGAAGTCCTCGTCCGGCAGGTGCAGCCAGGAGAGGACCGGCGCGGTGATGCCGGCCGCGCGCAGCTCCAGCGCCTCCTCGATCGTGCACACCCCGAGCCAGGTGGCGCCGGCGGCGAGGGCCGCCCGGCCGACCTCGACGGCGCCGTGCCCGTACCCGTCGGCCTTCACCACGGCCAGGGTCTCCGCACCCGACTCCCGCGCCAGCCCGGCCAGCAGCGCGACGTTGTGCCGGATCGCCCCCAGGTCGACCGCCGCCTCGGCGCGGGGCGGGACGCCCCCGGGAGCCTGGGCGGTTGCCGCCGGCCGGGTCACGTCGGTGGGCCGGGCCGTCGTGGTCGGCCGGCCTGGGTCGGTCGAGTCGGTGGGCCGGGCCGTTCCGGGGAGCGAGGACACGCCCGCATTCTGACATCCGCCCCCGACAGGAGCCGCCGTCCGTGGCGAGACGTCAGTGATCACGTCCCGCACCCCTTCAGGCCGGACACATCCTGTCGACGGCCTGTGCCGCGGACGCATCGGTTGTGCGGCGGGGTCCGAGGGGGTGTGCCACCGCGCCCCCGGTCGTGCGGCCACCTCCGATCGTGCGGCCACCTCCGGTCGTGCGGCCGCCGCAGGTCGTGCCGGCCCGAAGGGATCGAGCACCCTTCCGCCGAGAGCGAGCACCGAACCGCCGGGCACCGCCCTCACCCCATCCCCAGCGCCGCCTTCCGCACCTCGCGGATCGCGGCAGGGATCGCGGCCTGCAGGGTGGAGGCGGGGGCCGGGACGCCCGGTTCCCCACCCACCCGCTGGGCGGCGAGGGTGGCGGCCCGGGAGTGGACGAAGGCGGCGCAGCCGGCGGCCCACCACGGCTCCAGGCCCGCGGCGAGCAGCGCGCCGACGAGTCCGGTGAGGACGTCGCCGGAGCCGGCCGTGGCGGCCCACGCGTCGTCGGAGGTGTTGACCAGCGCGCGTCCGTCGGGGTCGGCGACCACCGTCGCGTTACCCTTCAGCAGCACGGTCACGCCGAGCTCGGCGGCGGCCCGGCGGGCGGCGGCGACCCGGTCCGCGCCGACCTCACCCGCGATCCGCGCGAACTCGCCCGCGTGCGGCGTGATCACGATCGGCCGCCCCCGCACCGCGGCGCGCAGGTCCCCGTGTTGCGCGAGCAGGGTGACGCCGTCGGCGTCGATGCAGGTCGGGACCTCCCGTTCGAGGACGCCGGACAGCAGCGCGTAGCCGGCGTCGTCCGTCCCGATGCCGGGGCCGATCGCCCAGGCCTGCGTGCGCCCGGCCTGGTCCAGCGAGTCCGTGCCGACGACCTCGGGCCAGTGGGAGCGGACGACGTCGGCGGCGGTGCCCGCGAACCGCACCATGCCGCTGGTCGCCAGCACCGCGGAGCCGGTGGCGAGCACCGCGGCCCCCGGGTAGGTGGCCGAGCCGGCGGCCACGCCGACCACGCCCTGGGTGTACTTGTCGTCCGTCGGCCCGGGGATCGGCCAGCGCTCGCCGACGTCGGCGGCGTCGAGGAACCACGCGTGCGGCTCGGGCAGCTGTGGGCCCAGTCCGATGTCGACGAGAACGGTCCGGCCGCACCGCGGCCGCGCCAGCACGTGCACGGGCTTGCGCGCCCCGAAGGTCACGGTCAGGGCCGCCTCGACCGCGGCCCCGGCCGTGGTGCCGGTGTCGGCGTCGACGCCGCTGGGCAGGTCGACGGCCACGACCGGCACCCCGGCCGATCCCGCGGCCTCGACCAGCGTCCCGGCCGGCTCGCGCAGCGCCCCCTTGCCGGAGATCCCCACGATCCCGTCGACGACGACGTCGGCGCCGGTCACCGCCGCCCGCGCCCCCGGGTCGTCCCCTCGCACGACCCGGCCGCGGGCCCGGCGCAACGCCGCCAGCCCCGCGGGATGGGTACGGTCCGGGGCCAGCAGGACGGCGGTGACGGCCAGCCCCCCGCGCCGCAGCCCGGCCCCGGCCCAGAGGGCGTCGCCGCCGTTGTTGCCGGCCCCCACCAGCAACGTCACCCGGCGCCCCGACCCGCGGCCGTACCGCTCCCCCACGAACCGACGGACGGCCAGGGCGAGCCCGTGCGCCGCCCGGCGCATCAGCACCCCGTCGGGCAGCCGGTCCAGGAGCACCTCCTCGGCCTCCCGGATCTGCTGTGCGGTCCACACACCCTGCATGGACCGCACGCTAGCCGCGGCACCCGGCGGCTACACCTCGTTGATGTCGAACTTGACGTCGCTGCCCTCGACCGCGGTCACCTTGGCGACCACGTCGAAGCTGCGCTGGGGGATCACGACGTGGCAGGTCAGCGTGGCGCCGACGGTCGCGTCGAGGCCCGACGGGCAGTCGACGGAGTTCGGCGCGGTCTGCAGCTGCTCCTGCACCACGCGGGTGATCTCGGACTTCACGTCGTCGCTGGAGACCGACATGCTGCAGGCGCTCAGGCCCAGGAGCAGGCCCCCGGCGGCGGCCAGCGTGCCGATGGTTCGTGCGATCCTGGCGTTCATCGTCTGTCCCTCTCGGATGGTGCCGGACCCCTTCCGGCCTGGTCAGAACGCTAGGGACACGCGGGCCGCGGAACAGGAGTGGTGCTACCACACCCGCTGCTCGCGCTGGCCACCCCGCGACGGGCGGGCTGCCCGGCCGGGTGCGCGTTCGGTGTACGCGGCTGGGCGGGGGTGATCGCGCGACGGTACGGTTCCGCTGTGAGCCCGACCAGCACGTTCACCCGTCCTCCCGCGCTGCGGAACGCCAAGGACGCGCTGGAGCAGCTGTCGCGGCCGGGCCCCAACGAGGTGCTGCGCGGCGACCTCGGGCTCGTCGGCACCCCCGGGGTCGTGTTCGCGCCGGCCGGGGGGCTCGGGCTGCCGGCCGTCGCGTTCGGGCACGACTGGATGCAGCCCGTCTCGCGCTACGCCGACCTGCTCCGCCACCTCGCGTCGTGGGGCATCGTCGCGGCGGCGCCCGGCTCGCAGGGCAGCCCGCTGCCGAGCGTGGCCCGGTTCTCCGCGGACCTGCGGACCACGCTCGACGTGTGCGTCGGCGTCCGGCTCGGCGACGGGAGGATCAGCGTCGACTCGCGGCGGACGGCACTCGCGGGGCACGGCATCGGCGCGGGCGCGGCGCTGCTGGCCGCGGCCGGGCACCCGAAGGTCGCCGCGGTGGTGGCGATCGCGGCGTCGCAGACCCGCCCGTCGCCGGTCGAGGCGGCCCGGGCGGTGTCGGTGCCGTCGTTGCACCTCCTCGCCGGGAAGGACACGGTCGCCCCGGTCAGCGGGCACGGCGAGCAGATCGCCGCGGCGTGCGCCGGCCCGACGTGGGTGCGCCGGCTGCCCAAGGTCGGGCACACCGACTTCCTCGAGGGCCTGCACTGGTCCGACCTGGTGCTGTCCGGCGGGCCGGACGCCAAGACCCGGCGCCTCACGCGCGCGCTGGTCACGGCGTTCCTGCTCAAGGAGCTGTGCGACGAGGACCGGGTCGCTGACCTGGTCGACGGCAAGGTCCCCGGCACCGTGCTGGAGACCCCGCAGGCCTGAGCCGTTCACGATCGCGAACGAGCGGCACGCGGCGGACCGTGACCGCGCGGAGCCCCCGCATGCTGTCCGGGTGCGCCCTGACCTCGACCTCGATCCCGACGGCCTCGACGCGGCCGCCGCCCACGCCGAGGCGTTGGGCGTCGATCTGGAGCACCTCGCGCGGGACCTGCACGCGGCGGCCGACGAGTGCCACGGGATCGGCCGGGTCGTGGCCGCCGCTGCGCGCGAGATGACCACGGCAGCCCGGACGTTCCGGCAGGTGACGGGCTCGGCGCGACAGGCGGAGTCCGAGGCCGCGTTGGCGCTCGACGACCGGGCGGCCGGGCCCCGGTGAGCCGCCGGGAGCTCGACGGGCTGGTCGAGCGGCTGAGCACCGCGGCCGCCGACGCCGCCCGCGTCGCCCGGACCGTGCGCGCGAGCTGGTGGGACCCCCGGGGCACCGAGTTCGCCGAGCGGCTCGCGCTGGTCGGGCGGGAGCTGGAGCGGCAGGCCGAGGCCGTTGCCGGGCTCGCGCGCAGCCTCACCTCCCCGGTCGACGCCGCCGGCCCGGTCCTGCCGGGCACGAGCGGGCGGCGGACCGGCGAGAGCCGCGGGGTGCGGCTCCCGCTGCTCGACGACGACCGGGAGCCGGGACCGCCCTGACGGGAGCCGAGAGGGCGCCGGGCCGAGAGGTCGCACCCCGGCGACCGGGTCGGGAGCCCGGGTCAGGCGGCCCCGGCCACCACGGAGGCGATCCGGCCGGCGGTCGACTCGGCGAGCTCCTGGGTGCCGGCCTCGACCATCACCCGGACCAGCTGCTCGGTGCCCGACGGGCGCAGCAGCACCCGCCCGGTCTCACCGAGCTCGGCCTCGGCCTCCGCCACCGCCTCGGCCACCGCGGGCGACGCCGCGACGGCCTCCTTGTCGGCCACCTTCACGTTCTGCAGCACCTGCGGCAGCGGCTGCACCACGGCGGCGAGCTCGGCCAGGGGCCGGCCGGTCTCGGCCATGCGGCTCATCAGCCGCATCGCCGTGAGCAGCCCGTCGCCGGTGGTCGCGTACCGGGGCAGCACGACGTGCCCGGACTGTTCGCCGCCGAGGCTGAACCCGTGGGCGCGCAGGTCCTCGAGCACGTACCGGTCGCCGACCGCGGTCGTGCGCAGGGTCACGCCCTCCGCCTTCATCGCCAGGTGCAGCGCGAGGTTGCTCATCACCGTGGCGACCAGGGTGTTCCCGGCGAGCTCGCCGGACTCCTTCATGGCGAGCGCGAGGACCGCCAGGATCTGGTCGCCGTCGACGACCCGGCCCTCGGCGTCGACGGCCAGGCAGCGGTCGGCGTCGCCGTCGTGCGCGATGCCCAGGTCGGCGCCGTGCTCGACCACGGCCGCCTGCAGTGCGTCCATGTGCGTGGACCCGACGCCGGCGTTGATGTTCAGCCCGTCCGGCTCCGCGTGCAGCGCGACGACCTCGGCGCCCGCCTTCGCGTAGGCCCGCGGCGCGGCCTGCGAGGCCGCCCCGTGCGCGCAGTCGACGACGACCTTCAGCCCGGTGAGCGGGCGCGGGGTCGCCTCCAGCAGGTGGGCGACGTAGCGGTCGAGCGCGTCCGGCAGGTCCCGGACGCGGCCGATGTCGGCGCCCGTCGGCCGGGTCCACCCGGCGTCGAGGCCCTGCTCGATCTCGAGCTCCAGCGCGTCGGGCAGCTTGTGCCCGCCCGCGGCGAACAGCTTGATCCCGTTGTCCGGCATCGCGTTGTGCGAGGCGGAGATCATGACGCCGAGGTCGGCGCCCAGGGCGTCCACGAGGTGGGCGACCGCCGGCGTGGGCAGCACGCCCAGGCGGACCGCGTCCGCCCCGGCGGAGGTGAGGCCGGCGAGCACGGCGGCCTCGAGCATCTCCCCGCTCGCCCGGGGATCGCGCCCGACGAGCGCGACGGGTCGGTGCTCGTCACCGGCGGCGCGGTGGGCGGCGAGGACACGGGCGGCCGAGGCGGAGACGGAAACGGCGAGCTCCGGGGTGAGGAGCTCGCCGTTCGCCAGGCCCCGGACGCCGTCGGTTCCGAAGAGTCGACGCATCCGGCTACCGGATCAACGCTTCGAGTACTGGGGTGCCTTGCGGGCCTTCTTGAGGCCGTACTTCTTGCGCTCGGTGGCGCGGGCGTCCCGGGTGAGGAAGCCGGCCTTCTTCAGCGGCGGGCGGTCCTCGGAGTCCACCTCGACCAGCGCGCGGGCGATGGCCAGGCGCAGCGCACCGGCCTGGCCGGAGGTGCCGCCGCCGGTGAGGTTGGCGAAGATGTCGTACCGCTCGGTCTTCTCGACCGTGACCAGCGGCTCCTTGATGAGCTGCTGGTGCAGCTTGTTCGGGAAGTAGACCTCGAGGGACTTCCCGTTCAGCGTGAACCGACCCGAGCCGGGGACGAGCCGCACCCGGACCACGGCCTCCTTGCGGCGGCCGACGGTCTGCACCGGGCGGTCGGAGACGATCGGGGCCTCGACGGCGAACTCGTCGGCCGCGACCTCGGTCTCACCCGTGTCGTACGACGCGGCGTCGCCGATGCTGTAGTCCAGGCTGTCGCCGGCCTCGGAGGTGTAGCCCTCCTGCTCGGGCGACTCGGGGGTGCTCACGCTCTGTCCCTCTTCGTTGCTCTCGGGGTTGGTCACTGCGCGACCTGGGTGATCTCGAACGGCTGCGGCTGCTGGGCCGCGTGCGGGTGCGACGGGCCGGCGTAGACCTTCAGCTTCTTGGCCATCGCCCGGCCGAGCCGGTTCTTGGGCAGCATGCCCTTGACGGCCTTCTCGACCAGCCGGTCGGGGTGCGTCTCGATCATCTCGCCGACCGAGCGCTGCTTGAGACCGCCCGGGTAGCCCGAGTGCCGGTAGACGAACTTGTCGTCCCGCTTCTTGCCCGAGACCGCGATCTTCTCCGCGTTGACGATGACGACGAAGTCGCCGGTGTCCATGTGCGGGGCGTAGGTCGGCTTGTGCTTGCCGCGCAGCAGCGTGGCGGCGTGGGTGGCCAGTCGACCGAGCACCACGTCGGTGGCGTCGATCACGTGCCAGGCACGGGTGATCTCACCGGGCTTGGGGCTGTACGTGGGCACGGGTCTACCTCGTCGTTCTCGGGCTCGGGAGCTGCCTCGAAGTCAGTCTCTCTTCTGAGTGCGCCGGTGCGGACGCCGCCCGACCACCGGCCGGAACCGGCGGCGGCGCGGGTCTCCACCCGTCGCACAACGAACAGTCAGGGTACCCGCCGCTCGGAACGGAGGTCAAAACGCCCCCTCCGGGCCGCGAACGCCCTGCACGAACAGGGTACGCGCCCCCCTCGCGGCTCCCCACCGGGGGGCCGGGGTACGCGGCCCGGCCGGGCCCGTCAGGCCCAGCGGCGGGCGTTGGCCTGCTCGACGCGACGGTAGCCCTCCTCGGCCCGGCCCAGCGCCTCGCCGATCCGGGCGAGCACGGCGGTGAGGTCGGCGGCGGCCGCGTCCCACTGCCGCTGCCGGGCGGCGTAGTCCGTCGCGGCCTCGCCCTCCCAGGTCCCGACCAGCGGGGCCAGCTCGCGACGCAGGTCGTCGAGCCGGCCGGTGATGCGCGCCGCGGTGCCCGCGACGGCCGTCCGCGCGGCGGCGAGCTCGGCGAACGTGACCCTGATCTCCCCCATGGTCTCCCCCCTCAGCCCAGCGCCGCGCGGATCGCGGACAGCGAGGCGGCCTGGTCCTCCTCGGCCTGTCGGTACGTGCGGCCCGACCCGGTGATCGCCTCGCCGATGCCGCGCAGGGCGGCGGAGAGGGCGCGGGCGTCGGCGTCCCAGCGGGCCATGAGGGACTCGAACGTCGCCGCGGCCTCCCCGCGCCAGGTGCCGGCGAGCGGGGTGAGCCGCGACCGCAGCCCCGCCAGCTCGGCCTGCACCTGCTCGTCCGTCTCCACGACCCGGGCGCCCGCCCTGGCCATCTCCTCCGGTGTGGTGCCGAACCCGCCGGCCCCGGTGGTCCCGCTCGTCATGAGGTCCTCCCTGGTCTGGTGTGGTGAGGGGTGCGGTGAGACTGGCAGCGCGGGGACCGGTGCCGGGCCGGTTCGGGCGGACCGTTCGCGATGGTGAAGGGCGGCTCAGGCCCGGATCCGCAGCGACGCGACGACGACCGCGCACGCCCGGTCCACCGCCGCGGACCCGCCGGGCGGGTACCGGCAGCCCACGCTGAGCTGGTCCGTCCCCTGCAGGCGGACGTGCCACTCGACCGCCGCGGCCCCGTCGAGCTCGCGGTAGCGCAGCTCGTCGCCCTCCTCGCGGAGGCCCGCCAGCCGCTGTCCCGCGGCGACCGCGCGGTCGTAGCGGTCGCGCAGCTCCGCACGGACCCGGGCGGCCTCGGTGCCGGCGTCGTAGCCGAGCGGCGTGCGCTCGACGGCGACGAGCCCCGTCGCGTCCGGCTCGTCCGCCGGCGCGAGCAGGGTCCGGCGGTGCTCGGGCGCGCCGCCGACGTGCGCCCAGCCCTCCGGCACGGCGACCTCGTAGCCGTACTGGACCAGGCGGTCCGCCGGCAGCGGGTCGGGCAGGAGGCGGCCGAGGGCGAGCAGGCCGGCGGCCGCGACGAGGGTGAGGACGGCCGTGAGACCGGCCCTGAGCAGGCGTCGGCGGCGGGGCGGGGGCGCCGGGAGGAGAGCGGCCCGCTCGCCCGGGACGGTTGCTCGCGCGGCGGGCACCGGGGTGGCGAGCACGGCCGCGACCTCGGGACGCGGGGCGACGGTGACCGGCCCGATCCCCGCCCCGTCGAGCAGCTCGGCGAGCAGCGGGGTGCGCGCCACGCCGCCGACCAGCAGCACGGGCCCGGACGGCCCGGCGGCCACCACCGCCGCCACGACGTCGGCCAGCAGCGGGGCGAGGGCCTCCCGCACCTGCCCGGCCGCGATCCGGACCCGACCGGCCCGGGTGCCGATCGTCGCCGCGGGCAGCAGCGAGAGGGCCTCGCGGAGCACCGTGACGTCCGCGGCACGGCGCGGCGGCGCGGGCAGCAGGGCGCGGACCGCGGCGTCGAGGAGCATCCCGCCGACCGGGAGCCGCCGGAGGGGCCGGCCGTCGCGCAGCACCCGGGTCCCGGACGCCCCGGCGTCGACGACCAGGCCCGGGAGCGGCGCCGGACCGGCCGGCTGCGCGCCGGGGACGAAGGCGGCGGCCGCCGCCCCGGGGGGCACACCCGCCGGGAGGACGCCGAGCAGGACCGGCCGCCCGTCCTCCGTGCCGACCACCCGGGTGCCGCCCGCCCCGGGGTCGACGCGCACCACGGCTCCCGGCGGAGCGGCCCCGCCCGGCCGCCGGGCCGGGTCGAGCGCCGAACCACGGCGGGGATCGGCCGCCCGGCCACGGCGCGAACCTGCCGCACCCGACCCCGGTCCGCGCGCTGCCGGGAACTTCACGGCTCCGCCCACGCCAGCTGCACCAGCCGCGGGCCCCGCCGCCGGTCGACGAGCAGGCCGCGGCCGGGCGGCCGGGGTCCGGCGCGGACCGCGGCGACCAGCGGCCCCTCGTCCGGGCTGCCGTGCAGGACGAGTGCGGGTCCGCCGAGCTCGCGCAGCCGCCCGACGACCGGGTCGAACAGCGCCCGGGCCGCCCCGCCGGCGCGCCGCGCGACCACCAGGTGCAGCCCGACGTCCGCGGCCTGCGGGAGGAACTCCGCGAGCGGGGCCAGCGGATGCGGGGCGGTGGAGCCCGCCGGGGCGACGAGGTCGTAGTCGTCGACGAGCACCCACACCTCCGGGCCGGACCACCAGTCGCGCGCCGCGAGCTGCGCGGGCGTGACCTCGGGCCCGGGTAGCCTGCGGCGCAGGGTCGCCGCCAGCTCGCGGCCCGCGGCGGCGATCGCCGCCGGGGTCCCGGCGTGCTCGATCACGTGGCTCGCGGGCAGCGCGCCGAGCAGCGACCGGCGCGGGTCGACCACCACGATCCGGGCCTGCTCGGGCGCGTGGCGCGCCGCGATCCCGCGGGCCAGGAGCCGGAGCAGGCCCGTCTTGCCGCTGCGCGCGTCGGCGAAGCAGAGCAGGTGGGGTTCGGCGGGGTCGAGCAGGACCGGCTCGAGACGCTCCTCGTCGAGGCCGAGCGGGATGCCGTCCGTCGATCCCAGCAGCGGTTCCGCCGGCACGAGCGCCGGCAGCAGGCGCACCGGCGGGAAGGCCGGACCGGGCCGGTGGACGAGCGGGCCGGGCGCGGCCAGGACCATCGCGTCGCCGTCGGGCGCGAGGCCGTGGCCGGGCCGGGCGGGCACCCCTGCGGCGCGGCGCCGGTCCACCTCGGAGTCGCCCGGCTCGCCGAGCCGCAGCTCCAGGCGCGTCCCGAGCTGGTCCTTCAGGGCCGGCCGCAGCTCGCCCCACCGGCCGACCGAGACCGCGAGGTGGATCCCGTACGCGAGGCCCCGGGCGGCGACCGCGGCGAGCCGGTCGGCGCCGGGCTCGTCCGTCGTGAGCGCGCCGTAGCCGTCGACGACGAGCAGCACGTCGGTCGCCGGCTCGTCCGCCAGCTCCCCGGCCGCCCGCCGGGCCCGGAACTCCTCGACCGAGCCGATGCCCTCCGCGCGGAACCGCGCCTCGCGCCGCGCGAGCAGCCCGCTCACCTCGGCCACCGTGCGTCGCACCAGCTCCGGATCGGCGGCGACGGTGCCGACGTGCGGGAGCTCCTCCAGCGCCGTCAGCCCTCCGCCGCCGAGGTCGAGCACGTGCACGCCGACCTCGGCCGGGGTGTGCGCGCGGGCGAGGGCGGCGACGAGGGTGCGCAGCGCCGTCGACTTGCCCGACCGCGGACCTCCGGCCACCGCGACATGGCCCGCCGCGCCCGCCAGGTCGACGACGAGCGGGTCCCGCCGTTGTCGGGCGGGCCGGTCCACGAGGCCGACCGGCACCCGCAGCCCGGTGCCGGCGGCGAGCTCGTCGAGCGGGGGCGGCTCGTCGAGCGGGGGCAGCCAGACGCGGTGCGCCGCGGGTCCGCCGAGGGCGACGACGGCGTCGACCGCGGCGTCCAGCACGGACCGGCCGCCCGGCGCCGCGCGCGGTTCCGGAGCGGTCACGGGCGCCGCCGTGAACCGGTGTGCGCGGCGCGCGACGGGCGCCCCACCCACCGGGACGGCGCCGGAGACGTAGGCGCCGCGGAACCGGACGAGCTGATCGGTCCCGGCCGCGAGGATCGCCGCGCCGGGCGTCGCGGGCAGGGTGTGGGCGTCGGGCACGCCGAGCACCGCCCGCGACTCCGGCGCGGAGAAGGTGCGCAGCGCGATCCGGTAGGAGAGGTGGGACTCCAGCCCGCGCAACCGGCCCTCGTCGAGCCGCTGCGAGGCGAGGAGCAGGTGCAGCCCGAGCGAGCGGCCCAGCCGCCCCACCGTCACGAACAGCTCGACCAGCTCGGGCCGGCGCGCCAGGAGCTCGGAGAACTCGTCGACCACGATCAGCAGCACCGGCAGCGGCGGCAGGTCCCGCCCGGCTCCGCGTTCCCGTTCGTACTCGGCGATCCCGGCGAGGTTCCCGGCCGCGCGCAGCAGCTCCTGGCGCCGGGTGATCTCGCCCTCCAGCGCGTCGGCCGTCCGGTCGACGAGGGCGAGCTCGTCGACCAGGTTGGTGATCACGGCGGACACGTGGGGCAGGCCGGAGAGGCCGAGGAAGGTCGCCCCGCCCTTGAAGTCGACGAGCACGAGGTTGAGCTCCTCGGGACCGTGCGCGAGCACCAGGCCGACGACGAGGCTCCGCAGCAGCTCGCTCTTGCCCGAGCCCGTCGCCCCGACGCACAGCCCGTGCGGCCCGCTGCCGCCGCGCGCGGACTCCTTGAGGTCCAGCAGGAGCGGGCGGCCGGCGTCGTCGAGCCCGAGCGGGACGCGCAGGTGGTCGGCCGCGGAGCGCGACCGCCGCAGCGCCGCGACCTCGGCCGGCCGGATCGCGGTGAGTCCCAGCAGGTCGGGCAGGCCGTGCGCCGCCGGTCGGGCGCGGTCGGCCCCGGCGGGCCGGTAGCGGGCGAGGCGGCGGGCGAGGGCGAGCGCGTCGGCGGCGTCGAGCTCGTCCGGGCGGGTCACCGGGCCGGGCTCGGCGAGGCGCAGGCGCACGACCGAGGCGGACTCCCGTCGCGCGGGCGGTACCCCGACCCGCAGCACGGTCACGCCTTCGGCCGCGGCCCACGCCCCGGGCCCGTCGACCGGCCCGTCGACGACGACGAGGAGGTGCCGCGGCCCGGGGTCCGCGGCCCACCAGCGGCGGAGCACGTCGGTGTCGGCGGTGATCATCCGGACGGGGCCGAGGGCGTCGCACTCGACGGCGTGGGCGTTGTGCGGCAGCCACTTCAGCCAGTCCCACGCGCCGGCGCCGCTGAGCGCCGCGACGCCGACGTCCGTCGGTGCGTGGCCGAGCACGAGCCCGGCGACGACGGCGCGACCGACCGCCCGCGCGCGCTCGGGCGGTCCGTCGAGCCACACCGCCGAGGACGCCCGCAGGTCGACCGCGACGGGCAGGTCCGGCACCACGGAGTGCCGCGCCAGCAGCCGGCGCAGCGCGCGAGCGCTCACCGGCTCGACGCCGTCGACGGGCCCGGTGCGGGGCGGCACCAGCGGGGTCGCCAGCCCCTGCGGGCCGAGGCCGACCCGGACGCGGGCGAAGTCCTCGTCGCCCGGATCGCGCTCCCACAACCGGCCGGCGGCCAGCACCTCCGCCCAGGCGGCCGGGTCCGGGTGCCGGTCCTCCAGCGCCGCCCGCTGGGCTCCGGCGACGCGTCCGGCCCGCGCCCGCAGCCGGGCCAGGTAGCGGAGGTAGTCGCGGCGGTCCTCGTCGACGGTCGCGGTGCGCTCGGAGCCGCGGCCGGTGCCCCCGGTGAGCAGCAGGCCGACCGACGAGAGCGCGAACATGCCGCCGAACACCCACGCCGTCGGCTCGCCCCGTCCCACGGCGACCACGCCGAGCGAGCCGAGCAGCATCGCCACCGGCAGTGCCCGCGCGAGCAGCCCCGGCGGGACCGCCCGCTCCGGTTCGGGCGGCGGCTCCACCCGGATCTCGCCGGAGGGCGGCGCCGGCACCCGCCGGCGGCGCCGCGCGACCTCGACCGTCCCCAACTCGCGCCCCCACTTTCGCCGAACGGCCCCGGGCGGGCGCCCGTTCGGCCGATACTGCGCCCGGATGATCGCAACCCCGTCCCGCTCCGCGGGGCGGTTCCGCCGAAGTCGTGCCGAGGTCCGCCGAGGTCGTGCCGGGGTCGAGGAGGTCGTGGGTGGACGCCTACCGCCGGGTGACGGTGCTGGCCCCGGCCTGCCGGCTCGACGTCGCACTGCCCGCGGACCTCGCGATCGCCGAGCTGGTGCCGATGGTGCGGGAGCTGCTGGGCGAGCCCCGGCCCGGCGCCGGACGGGGACCGGCGCCCTGGCGGCTCGACGGCGCGGCCGGGGCGCCGCTGCCGCCCGGCGCCACACTCGCCCAGCTGGGCATCCACGACGGCGAGCTGCTGCGGATCGGTCCGGCCGTCGCGCCGCCGCCGGCCCCGCGGTTCGACGACCTGCCCGAGGCGCTCGCCGCGGCGGTCGAGGCCGCGGCGGCGGGCGACGACGACCGGGCGCTCCCCCTCGCCGTCCTCGGCGCGGTGACGGGGGCGTCGGTCCTGCTCGGGGCGCTGCGCGGGAGCGGGCTGCTCGTCGTCGCGGCCGGGGTGGTCGGCGGGCTCGGGGCGGTCGCGGGGGCTCTGGTGCTGTCGGCGCGGGCGCGGAGCACCGCAGCCGCGACAGGCCCGCGGGGGTGGACCGGCCTCGTCCCCGCCCTGTGTGCCCTCCCGCCCGCGGCAGCGGTCGGCTGGCTGCTGGCGCCCGGCTCACCGACCGCGGCGACCCTGGGCGCGGCGCTGCTCCTCACCCTCGCCGCGGCGGCGGCGCAGGCGGTCGTGCGGGTCCTCGCGCCCCTGCTGACCGCGGTGCTTCTCGTCGGATCGACGACGGCCCTGGCCTGCGCGGTCCTGCTGCTCACCGGCGGCACGGCGGCGACGGCCGGAGCGGCGTGTGCGCTCGCCGCCGTGCTGGCCGCGCCNGCGCTCGCCGGGGTGCTGGCCGCGCCCCTGCTGCCGCGGGTGGCGCTGCGGTTCGCCGGACTGTCCGCGGCCGACGCCGCCGAGCCGCCGGGGCGCCCGGCCGACGGGGCGTCCCGCCCGGCGGGGCAGGCCGATCTCGCCCGCCGGCACCTCGCCGGTCTGGTGCTCGGCACGGCCGCCGTCACCGCGGGCGGTGCGGTGCTCGCCGCGACCGTGCCGAGCCGGTGGGGACCGCTCCTGGCCGTGGCCCTGTGCGCCGTGCTCCTCCTGCGCGCGAGGGGGTTCGCCGAGCCACTGCCCGTCCGCGCGTTGCGGCTGGCGGGGCTGCTCGGCGGGTGCGGCGCGGCGGTGGCGGGCACCCTGGCCGCTCCGGCGGCCGTCCGGCTCCTGGCCGCCCTCGCCACCCTCGGCGCGCTCCTCGCGGTGCTCGCGCTGCACGGCCGGCCGAGCCGGTTCGGGCCGGTCGGCCGGCGCGGCGTCGACCTCGCCGAGCTCGTCCTGACCGCCCTCTGCGTCCCGCTCGCCGCCGCGGCGCTCGACCTGTTCGCGCTGGCCCGCGGATGGTGAGCGCACTGGTGCCGGTCGCCGCGCTGCTGATCGCGCTGGCGCCGGGGCCGGAGGGCGGGCTGAGCCAGGTGACCGAGTGCGTCGGCGCGGGCGGCGCCGGGCGGGGCGGCGGGCTGCCGCTCGCCGCGGTGCACGCGCTGGCCGACGGCGGCGGCGTGCGCGTGGCGGTGATCGACACCGGGGTCGCGCCGCACCCCCGCCTGCCCCGGCTGACCGGGGGCGGCGACTACCTCACCGGCGGCGACGGCCTCACCGACTGCGACGGCCACGGCACCGCGGTCGCGGGGCTGCTCGCCGCGGCCCCGAGCCCGGACGACGACGTCGTCGGCGTGGCGCCGGGGGTCGAGGTCGTCGCCATCCGGCAGGCCAGCCCGTCGTTCACGGTGACGGGACCGGGCGGGGCGACCCGGCCCGCCGGCGACACCGCGTCGCTCGCCGGGGCGGTGCTCCGGGCGATCGGCCTCGGCGCCTCGGTGGTGACGATCAGCGAGGCCGTGTGCCTGGACGCCGCCCGCGCCGCCGTCGTCGGGCGGCCGCTACGGGCCGCCCTGCAGGCGGCGAGGATCGCGGACGTGCTGGTGGTCGCGGCGGCCGGCAACGTCGGCTCCGGCGGCTGCACCGGCGAGCCCGGCGAGGTACCGCTCCCCGCCGCGGCGGGCTACGCAGGCGGCGCCGGCCTCCTCGCCGACGGGGTGCTCGCCGTGGCCGCCACGACCCCGGACGACGCGCCCGCCCCCTTCACCGTCCACGGCCCCTGGGTCGATCTCGCCGCGCGCGGGACGGACCTGCGCTCGCTCGCGCCCGGCTCCGGCCTGACCGGCCCGGACCTGCAGGGCACGAGCCTCGCGGTGCCGATCGTCGCGGGCACGGCCGCGCTGGTCCGGCAGCGCTTCCCCGCGCTCGACGCGACGGCTGTCGCCGAGCGCCTGGTCGCCACGGCCCGGCGGGTCCCGGGCGGCCGGTCCGACGCACTCGGTGCCGGCGTCGTCGATCCGCTCTCCGCCCTGACCCTCCTCACCGCGGCCGATCCGCACCCGGCCGCCTCCGCGGTCGCGTCCCGCCCGCCCGCGCGCCCGACGCCCGCCTGGGTGCCGATCGCCGCGGTCACGGCGCTCTGCGTCCTCGCCGCCGCCTCTCCGCTCCTGGTGCGTCGGCTCCGTCCCTGATCCGACGCCCGCTCCACAGCGGCTCCGCCGCCGCCCATTCCGCAGCGAGCCGGCGGGAACGCTGCCGGGCGGCGGCCGCCGCCGTGAGCCACACCGCTGCGGCGATCGCCGCCCCGCCGAGCAGCACGATCAGGCCACCGACGACGACCGCGTCGGCCGTGCCCGTCGCCGGCGGAGCCACGGGGCGCCCGGCGGCGTCGACCCACAGCGGCACGGTCCGGCCCGCGGGGGTGCCCGGCTCGACCGTCACCGGCCCGAGGCGACCCGTGCCGTCCGGGGCGAGCCACACGGCCTGCACCGGGACCTGCGAGACCAGGGCGTTCTCGTCCGGCGCGCGGACGGGGGCGCCGGCGACGGTGGTCGCCTCGGTGCGGTGCAGGTCTGGCGCCGCGCGGGACACCGCCCGTGCCCCGGCCGCGTCGCCGAGGAGGACCGCTGCAACCAGCACCACGAGTGCCGCGGCCGGCGCGATCCGCCGCACCACGGCTGCCACCCACTCGACGTCGAACCCGGTGTGTGCCACGGATCGAGGATCGGCTGGTCGGGACGGAAGCACAATGTGCCGGTCGTCGAGTGAGACTTCGGCGGATCCGAAGGCTGTACGGTCCGGGCATGGCGTTCGACCTGCTCGATCTCCGGCTCTTCCTCGCGGTGGCCGAGCACGGCAGCATCACCCGCGCCGCTGAGCTCGTGCACCTCTCGCTGGCCTCGGCGAGCGGCCGGATCCGGGCGATGGAGGCGGCCTCGGGCGCGCCGCTGCTCGACCGGCACCGGCGCGGGGTCGTCCCCACGCGCCCCGGTGTCCTGCTGCTGACGCACGCGCGGGAGATCGTCGAGCGCCACGACCGGATGCGCCTGGAGCTCGCGGACCTCGCGGGCCGCCCGGCGACGGTCACCGTGCTGGCCAACACCTCCGCGGCGACCCTGCTACCGGACGTCCTCATCGGCTTCCTGGCCGACCATCCCGACGCCGAAGTCGACCTCCTCGAGCGGCCGAGCCACCGGATCGTCGTCGGGCTGACGTCCGGGCGGGCCGAGTTCGGGCTCCTCGCCGACACCGTCGACCTCACCGGGCTGGAGACGGTCCGGCTCTGCCCCGACCCGCTGCAGGTCGCGTGCACCCCCGACGACCCGTTGGCGAGGGCCACGAGCCTCAGGTTCGCCGAGGTCCTCGACCGGCCCTTCGTCGGCTACGCCGAGGGGAGCGCGTTCGAGGAGCACCTCCGCCGCCAAGCCCTGCCGCTGGGCGCGCATCCCCGGCACCGCGGCCGCTTCCCCGACGCGGCGTCCGTCTGCCGGGCGGTCGCGGCCGGCGTCGGGATCGCGGTCCTGCATGCGCGCAGCATCGCCGACGGGCTCGTCCGCGTTCCCCTCGCCGACGCCTGGGCCGACCGCGACCTCGTCCTGGCGACCCGCGACCTCGCCGGGCTCAGCCGGCCCGCGCGTGCCCTGGCCGACCGGGTCCGCAGCGAGCTGAGGCCTTAGGACCCGACGGCGCGGCGGGCGTCGGCGAGGTCGAGGCGCCCGCCCTGCGGGAGCAGCCGCAGCGCGGCCTCGGGCGCGGCCGGCAGCGCGGGCGGCAGGCCGAGGGCCGTGGCGGTGTCGGCGTCGGCGACGCCGTGGGCGATCCCGCTCGCGGAGACGAGCCAGACCGTGCCGCCCCCGGTCGGCGACACCGCCCGCACCGGACCGCCGCCGAGCAGCACGGCCGCGGCCGCCACGCCACCGCGGAGCGGCACCCGCACGCCCTGCGGGACCGCCGGGAGCTCCGGGCTCAGGCTCACCCCCGCCCGCCCGCCGGCCCAGGTCGCGCAGAGGGCTCCCGGCGCAGGCGACCACGCCGGCACCCGGTCCGGCCAGCCGGCGGGCGGCAGCGTGGTGAGCCGCGGGGCCTCGGCGACGACGGCGGGTGCGATCTCGCGCGGGCCCGTGCCGCCCTGCGCCCGCAGCACCTCGGCGAGGGTCGCCGGCACCTCCTGGACCCCGCCGGGCACGATCGCGAGGTAGGTGCGGCCGCCGTCGAGACCGGCGGTCGTGAGGACGTCGCCGGGGCGGCCGTGCGCGCGGCGCGGGCCCGGGCCGTCGGGCAGGACGGGCGGCGCCCACGCCGGTCCCTCGGGGACGGCGGACAGCGTCGGCGCGCCCACCCGCCGGGGTGCGACGCCGGCGAGGCCGAGCCCGGCCGCGACGGCGGGATCGGTGCCGATCGCGTGCCGGACGCCGTCGAGCACGGCGAAGCGCTCCCCGCCGGGTGCCTCGACGACCACCGCCGGCGCCCCGCGGGGCTCGGGCGCCAGGGTCCCCGCCAGCACCGTCGTGCCGTCCGGCCCGTCGCACACCGCCCAGCGCTCGGGGACCCCAGGACCGCCGGGCGTCACGCCCACGGCCGCGGGCAGCGCGGCCGGAGCGGTCCGCGCCACCTCGGCGAGCTCGGAGTCCGGCACCATCCGCGGTTCGCCGCCGGGCAGCCCGAGGGCGGCCCGCACGAGTCGCCCGGCGACGGCGTCGGGCACCGGGACCAGCCGGTCGGGCTCGTGCGCGACGGCATACACGGCACCCGACGGCGTGCCCACCACCAGGGCCTGCCGGGTCCACTCCGGCCGCGGCGCCAGCGCGGCCTGCACCGCCGCGGCGCCCAGCCCGAGCAGCGCGAGGACGACGCCGACCAGCGTCGCCCGCCGCTGCGCGCGCAGCTGCTCGTGCAGCGGCACGGGATCGGCGCGCACCAGCGCCGCCTCCAGCCGCCGCAGGCCGTAGCGGTGGGCGTCGGCCTGGTCGCGGGTGGCGGGCGGCGGGACCGGGAACGGCACCACCGGACGCTAGCCCGGTGACCCCTCGGTCCGAGGCGGAACGGGAGAACTAGTCCGCCACCCCGATGTCCTCGTTCCACAGCTCGGGGCGGGCGGCGATGAACTCCTCCATGAGCCGGACGCAGCGCTCGTCGTCGAGCAGGGTGACCCGGACCCCGTGCTCGGCGAGCCAGCCGTGGCCGCCGGTGAAGGTCCGGCTCTCCCCGATGACCACCGCGCCGATGCCGAACTGCCGGATCAGCCCGCTGCAGTACCAGCAGGGCGACAGCGTGGTGACCATCGTGGTGCGCCGGTAGTCGCGCTGCCGGCCCGCGTCGCGGAAGGCCGCGGTCTCGCCGTGCACGGACGGGTCGTCGTCCTGGACCCGGCGGTTGTGCCCGCGGCCGAGCACCTCGCCGTCGGGCCCGAGCAGCGCGGCGCCGATCGGGATGCCGCCCGACGCGAGCCCGGCCCGGGCCTCCTCGAGCGCGATCTCCAGTGCGGCGGCGGGGTCGACGGTCACGCCGCCCAGCCTACGGAGACCACGCCACCCGTCGCGTCGCCCCGCCGTTCGCAACCCCCGCGGAACACGCCGCCCGCTGGCTACTGTGGGAGACGTGGACACACCCCTCGATCACCCCGGCGCGTCCACCGCCGATCCCACCGCCGATCCCACCGCCGCGCCCACCGACGCTCCCACCGACGCCGCCCCGGCCGGCCCGACGGACGATCGCGCGCTGCTGCGCCGGTACGAGCCCGTCCTGCGCTACACCGAGGGCGAGCTGTTCCTCCCGGTGACGGTGGCGGACTACGTCACGCGGTGCAGCCTGTGGGAGGAGCCGGAGGGCGACCGCAAGCGCAGTGGCGAGCCCCTCGTCCCCGCCGGGGAGCTCACCCTGGAAGGCCTCGGCGAGGCCGGCCGCCGCTACCGGGAGCGGCGACTGCACCTGCGGTTCGTGCAGGAGTCCCTCGGTGCGCGCGAGGTCCGGCGGTGGCGCCGCGCCGAGCGGCCGCGGCTGGGCGGCATCGGCCGCTTCGCCGCGGTCGGCGTGATCGCCCGGCTGATCGACGTCGTGCTGCGGCTGTCCCTGCTCGTCCGCGGCAAGGTGCCCAACGGCCTCGTGGCGGCCGCCCACCAGCGCTCCCGCGAGCTGACCGGCGCGACCTACTACGGGCGTGTCGTGCGCACCGCGGGCTACACGGTGCTGCAGTACTGGTTCTTCTACGCCTTCAACGACTGGCGCTCGACCTTCCACGGCGTCAACGACCACGAGGCCGACTGGGAGACCGTCGCGGTCTACCTGGTGCCGGACGGGTCCGGCGGGCTCGAGCCGGCCTGGGTCGCCGCCTCCACCCACGACCACCACGGCGACGACCTGCGCCGCCGCTGGGACGACCCGATGCTCGACCGGGACGGCACCCACCCCGTGCTCTACCCCGGCGCCGGCTCCCACTCGCACGCGTTCGTGGCCGGGGACTACGTGGTCAGCGTCGGGCTGCCCGCGCTGCGTGCGGTGCTGCGCACGATCCAACGGGTGCGGCGCTGGCTGATGCCCTTCGCGCCCGAGCCCAGGACCGGCGGGTTCGACGTCCCGTTCATCGACTACGCCCGCGGCGACGGCGTCCGGCTCGGTCCCGGCGGCCGGTCGTGGTCGGTGGAGCTGGTCGACGACACCACGGGCTGGCTCCGCGACTACCGCGGACTGTGGGGGCTGGACACCCGCGACTCCTTCGGCAGCGAACGCGCACCCGCGGGGCCCCGCTACGAGCGCGACCGGACGGTGCGCCGCTCGTGGGCCGACCCGCTCGGCTGGGCGGGCCTGGACAAGGTCGCCCCGACCGCCGAGGAGGAGGCGGCGGCCCTGCAGGAGCGGATGAAGGTCCTGCAGGCCCGCGTCGACGAGCTGGAGACCGAGATCGAGGCCGAGCGGGTGGGCGTCCGGGGCCTGCACGCCGAGCTGCGGTACCTGGCCGCGCGCTCCGACGCCGCGCCCGGCCGGCCGGTGCACCTGGAGGAGCTGCGGCAGCGGGAGGACGGGCTGGCCGCGCTGGTGGCCGAGCGGGTGCGGCTGCTGGAGGAGATCGACGTCCAGGCGGACCGGTTGGCCGGCCCGCGCCCGCCCGGACCCCCCGACGCCCACCTGCACCAGCCGCACCTGCCGTACGTGGTGCACGCGGACTTCCGCTCCCGCTTCCTGCGGGTGTGGGCGGCACTGTCCATCCCGGTGCTGATCGGCGGGCTCGGCGCGCTGCTGTTCTGGCCCCACCTGTCGACGCTGCTGTGGTTCGCGCTGGGTCTGCTGCTGTTCGCCCTGGTGGAGGCCGTGGCGCGGCGCCGGTCGATCGAGTTCGCGGCCAGCATGGCCGGGCTCGCGCTCAGTGCGCTCGTGATCACCGGTGGGGTGATCGCGCTGCTCTCCGGCTGGAAGATCGTGCTGGCCGGTTCGCTCGCCCTGGCGGCCCTGGTCCTGCTGGTGGTGAACGTCAGGGAGCTGCGGGGGCGGTAGCCCCGCCGGGCACCCGGAGGTTGCGGGTGACCTCCGCACGCGCGCCGAGGGCGGAGTCCGGCGGGTAGTCGACGCCGACGAGCGTGAGCCCGTGCGCCGGGGCGACCGCCACCCCCTGGCCCCGCTCCCGGCGGGTGAGCAGCTCGGCCGGCCAGTCGACGCCGCGGCGCCCGCGCCCGACGTCGAGCAGGGCGCCGACCAGGCTGCGGACCATCGAGTGGCAGAAGGCGTCGGCCGACACCGCCGCGGACACCACGCCGTCGGCCGCGCGGGTCCAGGAGAAGCGCTCCAGCGCCCGGACCGTCGTCGCGCCCTCGCGACGCTTGCAGAAGGCGGCGAAGTCGTGCTCGCCGAGCAACCGCTGCGAGGCGGCGTTCACGGCGTCGACGTCGACGGGGTGCGGCCAGGAGAGGGTGTCCCGCGCACGCAGCGGCTCGGCCCCGTACGGGGCGGTGGCGACGCGGTAGACGTAGTGCCGGCGCAGGGCCGAGAAGCGGGCGTCGAACGCCGCGGGGACGGGCGTGACGGTCCGGACCCGGACGTCCGGCGGCAGGAAGCGGGCGAGCCGGCGGACCAGCCGCGCGGGATCGACCTCCACGGGCAGGTCGGCGTGCGCGACCTGGCCGGTGGCGTGCACCCCGGCGTCCGTGCGCCCGGCGACGGTCAACCCGACGTCGGTGCGCAGGATGCGGCCCAGGGCGTCCGTCAGCACGCCGCACACGGTGCGGCGGGTGGGTTGCACGGCCCACCCGGAGAAGTCCGTGCCGTCGTAGGTGATGTCCAGGCGAAAGCGGGCGAGCCCGCCACCCCGGGGGGTGGCGGGCTCGTCCGGATACTGCTCGGAGTACTGCACGGTCACGCGGGAGGACCCTGAATCAGGCCTTCTCGGTGCCCTTGTCGCCGTCGGCCGCGTCCTCGGCCTTCGCCGGCTCGCCGCCGGCGGACTCCTCGGCGTCGGACGCCGGGGCGGTCGCCGCCTCGGCCTCCTCGATCGCTTCGGTGTCGGTCGGCTGCGGCTGGCCCGCCGCGGCCACCGTCTCGCCGGACGGCGCCGAGGTCTCGGAGGTCCCGGAGGCCTCGGAGGCCTCGGAGGTCTCGGAGGCCTCGGTCGACCCGGCCGACTCGGTGGTCGCCGTCTCCTCGGTCGCGGCGGGCTGCGCGGCCTGCGAGGCCGCCGCACGGCGGGCGCGGTTCGCCTCGTCGGTGACGGTCTTCTGCTGGATCAGCTCGATCACGGCCATGGGGGCGTTGTCGCCCTTGCGCGGCAGCGTCTTGGTGATCCGGGTGTAGCCACCGTTGCGGTCCGCGTAGAACGGCCCGATCTCCTCGATGAGGCGGTGGACGACGCCCTTGTCGCGGATGACCTTGAGGATCTCGCGACGGTTGTGCAGGTCGCCCCGCTTGGCCTTGGTGATCAGCCGCTCGGCGTAGGGCCGCAGCCGGCGGGCCTTGGCCTCCGTCGTGGTGATCCGCCCGTGCTGGAACAGCGCGGTCGCCAGGTTGGCCAGGATCAGCCGCTGGTGAGCGGGCGAACCGCCGAGGCGGGGCCCCTTGGTGGGCTGAGGCATGGCTACAACTGCTCCGTTTCTGCGTAGTCCTGGCCGTCGTCGGAGAACGGGTCGGCGTCGTAGCCGCCGGTGTCGGTCCCGTAGTCCGAGGCGGCCGCAGACGGGTCGAACCCGGGCGGGCTGTCCTTGAGCGCGAGGCCGAGGCCGACGAGCTTCATCTTGACCTCGTCGATCGACTTCGCGCCGAAGTTGCGGATGTCCAGCAGGTCCGCCTCGCTGCGCCCGACGAGCTCACCCACGGTGTGGATGCCCTCGCGCTTGAGGCAGTTGTACGAGCGGACGGTGAGGTCGAGCTCCTCGATCGGCATCGCGAAGGCCGCGATGGTGTCCGCCTCCTGCGGCGACGGACCGATCTCGATGCCCTCGGCGTCGACGTTCAGCTCGCGGGCGAGGCCGAACAGCTCGACGAGGGTCTTGCCCGCCGACGCCAGGGCGTCCCGCGGGCCGATGCTCGGCTTGGTCTCGACGTCCAGCACGAGCTTGTCGAAGTCCGTGCGCTGCTCGACACGGGTGGCCTCGACCTTGTAGGTCACCTTGAGGACCGGCGAGTAGATCGAGTCGACCGGGATCCGGCCGATCTCGGCGCCGGTGGCCTTGTTCTGCATCGCCGGCACGTAGCCGCGGCCCCGCTCGACGACGAGCTCCACCTCGAGGCGGCCCTTGTCGTTGAGCGTGGCGATGTGCAGGTCCGGGTTGTGCACGGTGACACCGGCCGGCGGGACGATGTCCCCCGCGGTGACCGCGCCCGGGCCCTGCTTGCGCAGGTACATCGTCACCGGCTCGTCCTCCTCGGAGCTGACGACCAGCTCCTTGAGGTTGAGGATGATGTCGGTGACGTCCTCCTTCACCCCCGGCACGGTGGTGAACTCGTGCAGCACGCCGTCGATGCGGATGCTGGTCACGGCCGCCCCCGGGATGGAGGACAGCAGGGTGCGCCGGAGCGAGTTGCCCAGCGTGTAGCCGAAGCCCGGCTCGAGCGGCTCGATGACGAACCGGGAACGGGTCTCGGTGACCGAGTCCTCGGTCAGGGTGGGGCGCTGAGAGATCAGCACTGGTGTGTCTCCTTAGTGTGCCGCGGCACCCACCATTTGATGCCGCAGTGAGCCCCCCGCCCCACTGCAGGGCGGGGGGACGAGTCAGGAGACCGCGGGCACTACTACTTGGAGTAGAGCTCGACGATCAGCTGCTCGGTGACCTGCGTGTCGATCTGCGCCCGCTCCGGGAGCTGGTGCACGAGGATCCGCAGG
Organism: Pseudonocardia lutea; assembly: GCF_042658055.1. NCBI lineage: Bacteria > Bacillati > Actinomycetota > Actinomycetes > Pseudonocardiales > Pseudonocardiaceae > Pseudonocardia > Pseudonocardia lutea. The sequence continues at coordinate 27,280 of NZ_JBHSQK010000062.1, read as the reverse complement.
GTCGACGGGACGACCTGGAGCCAGGCCGGGACCGGACGGTCGCCGAGGGTCTCCTTGGCGATGACGAACGGGTCCATGCCCAGCGACTTCGGCCGGACGTCGATGATGTCGTACTGCGAGACGCGGAAGCTGGGGATGTTCACCTTCTGGCCGTTGACCAGGAAGTGCCCGTGGTTCACCAGCTGGCGCGCCATGCGCCGGGTGCGGGCCAGGCCGGCCCGGTACACGACGTTGTCCAGCCGCGACTCGAGGATCTGGAGCAGCTCGTCACCGGTCTTGCCGGGACGGCGGTGCGCCTCCTCGTAGTACGAACGGAACTGCTTCTCCAGCACGCCGTAGGCGAAGCGCGCCTTCTGCTTCTCCTGCATCTGCAGGAGGTACTCCGTCTCCTTGATCCGGATCCGGCCGTGCTGGCCGGGCGGGTAGGGACGGCGCTCGAACGCCTGGTCGCCGCCGACGAGGTCGACCTTCAGCCGGCGGGACTTGCGGGTCATGGGGCCGGTGTAACGAGCCATGAGTTGTTACTCCCTTCCCACTCAGACCCGGCGCCGCTTGGGCGGGCGGCATCCGTTGTGCGGCTGGGGGGTCACGTCGGAGATGGTGCCGACCTCGAGGCCGGCGGCCTGCAGCGAGCGGATCGCCGTCTCGCGGCCCGAGCCCGGGCCCTTCACGAAGACGTCGACCTTCTTCATGCCGTGCTCGGCGGCCTTGCGGGCGGCGTTCTCGGCGGCCATCTGCGCCGCGAACGGCGTCGACTTGCGCGAGCCCTTGAAGCCCACGTGGCCGGCGGAGGCCCACGCGATCACGGCACCGGTCGGGTCCGTGATGGACACGATCGTGTTGTTGAAGGTGCTCTTGATGTGCGCGTGGCCGTGCGCGACGTTCTTCTTCTCCTTGCGGCGGACCTTCTTGGGTCCGGCCGCGCCACGGGTACGGGGCGGCATTACTTCTTACCTGCCTTCTTCTTGCCGGCCACGGTCTTCTTCGGGCCCTTGCGGCTGCGCGCGTTGGTCTTGGTGCGCTGGCCGCGGACCGGGAGCCCGCGACGGTGGCGGATGCCCTGGTACGAGCCGATCTCGATCTTCCGGCGGATGTCGGCCTGCACCTCGCGGCGCAGGTCGCCCTCGACCCGGAAGTTGTTCTCGATGTACTCGCGCAGGGAGGCCAGCTGCTCGTCGGTCAGGTCCCGCGAGCGCAGGTCCGGGCTCACGCCCGTGGCGGCCAGGATCTCGAGCGAACGCGACCGCCCGATCCCGTAGATGTAGGTCAGCGCGATCTCCATCCGCTTGTCGCGGGGGAGGTCGACACCTGAGAGTCGTGCCATGCGGCTGGTGTCTCCTTGTCGTGCCGGGTACTCCCGACGGCCGTCCCCGAGTGACTAGTTCGGGGCCCCGGCCCGGTACCGGGGGTGTCACCGCGCCTCGTGTGGCGCGGCAGGTCCGTCGGGTTCCTCTGTTGAGCTGTGCCTCCCGCGACGAGCGCGGTGATCAGCCCTGGCGCTGCTTGTGGCGCAGGTTCTCGCAGATCACCATGACCCGGCCGTGACGGCGGATCACCTTGCACTTGTCGCAGATCGGCTTGACGCTCGGCTTGACCTTCACGTCCGGTCCTTCTGCTGTCTGCCGGGAGGCGGGGCCTTCCGGCGGGGTCTCTTGTCCTGCCCGCCCTCGCCGTGCTGTCCACGGGTCGGCGGGTTCCGGGGGCGGGGCCCCCGGATGTTCACTTGTAGCGGTAGACGATGCGGCCGCGGGAGAGGTCGTAGGGGGAGAGCTCCACGACCACCCGGTCCTCGGGGAGGATCCGGATGTAGTGCTGCCGCATCTTCCCGCTGATGTGCGCGAGGACCCGGTGCCCGTTCTCCAGCTCCACGCGGAACATCGCGTTCGGCAGGGGTTCGACGACCCGGCCCTCGACCTCGATCGCCCCGTCCTTCTTGGCCATGTCCTCCGCGTTCCGTGACAGGTGACTGTGTTTCGGTCGTGCTGTAGTGCTGGTACCGCAGGCGCACCACGGGGCGGGGACGGGACCGAAGGGTGCGGATGAGCACGACCGGAACCGGCGCCACACGGCGCGCCGAGGACCCAGTGTACGTGTGCTTTACAGGTGCCGGCACATGGGGTACGCGCGCGGGGGGTGATCCACGCCCGCACCGACCCGGCGCCCACGGGGTGCGGCCCGCGTCCCTGTCCGCTTCGCCGGAATCAGGTTGACCTGGACCCCGGTCCAGGTGCTGCAGTATGCCGTGTGAGCACCGGTACGGCCCCCCGCCCGCAGCGCCGCCTCCCGCGGCCGCTGCGGCCCTTCCGGCACCGCGACTACGGCCTGCTCGCGGTGTCGATGGCCGCGTCGCTGTTCGCGAGCGGGCTGTGGATCGTCGCGCTGGTCTACCAGGTGATCGCGCTGGGCGGCGGCCCGTCGGACCTGTCGCTGGTCTCGGCGGCCGCGGCCACCGGCCTGCTGGCGAGCGTGCTGCTGGGCGGGGTGGCGGCCGACCGGGTCTCCCGGCGGCTGCTGCTCCGGCTGGTCGAGACCGTCCGGATCGTGATGGCCGGCCTCGCCGCCGCGCTGGCGGTCACCGGCGGCCTGCGGCTCTGGCACCTGGCGCTGATCGCGTTCGTGGTCGGCGCGGCGGAGGCGTTCTTCTACCCGGCCTACTCGGCGATCCTGCCGACGCTGCTGCCCGCCGACGAGCTGCTGGCCGCGAACGGCCTCGAGGGCGTCCTGCGCCCGGTCGCCATGTACGCCGCGGGCCCCGCGCTGGCCGGCGGGCTGGTGGCCGCGTTCGGCCCGGGCGTCGCGCTGGGGGGTGCGGCCGCGGGGTACGCGCTGGCCCTGCTGCCGCTGCTCGCCATGCGGGTGCCGCCCTCGGTCGACGAGGAGCGGGAACGCACCTCCGTCCTCGCCGACCTGCGCGAGGGCTTCGCCTACCTGCTGCGCACCGGCTGGCTCTTCGCGACGCTCGCCTTCGCCGTGCTGCTGGTGCTGGTCGTGATCGGCCCGATCGAGGTGCTGCTGCCCTTCGCCGTCCGCGAGCAGACGGCGAGCGGACCGGGCGGGTACGCGCTGGTGCTGGCCGCGTTCGGGCTGGGCGGCGCGGCCGGGTCGCTGATCGCCTCGGCCGGCCGGATGCCGCGCCGCTATCTCACGATCATGATCCTGCTCTGGGGCGTCGGCGGCGTCCCGCTGGCCGCGATCGGCTTCACCGACCGGCTCTGGGTCATGGGCGCGATCGTCGGCGTGGTGGGGGCGGCGCACGGGGCGGCGATGGTGATCTGGGGGACGCTGCTGCAGCGCCGCGTCCCGCCGCACCTGCTCGGCCGGGTCTCGAGCCTGGACTTCTTCGTGTCGCTGGCCCTGATGCCGGTGTCCACCGCGCTGGCCGGGCCGGTCGGCGAGACGATCGGCATCCCGGCCACCTTCGTGATCGCCGGCCTCGGCCCGGTGCTGCTGGCCGTGGCCGCGGTCGTGGGCTGGCGCCTGCACCGCGACGAGCTCGCCCATCCCCTCGACCCCGCCCCGACACCATGAGCGAACGGCACTCCCGCTCGGCAGGACCGAGCGGGAGTGCCGTTCGCGCAGCGGAAGTGCCGCTCGGGCACCGGGGTCAGAGCGCCTTGAGCTCCTCGGTGACCTCCATGACGGACTTCTTGGCGTCGCCGAAGAGCATGCTCGTGCGCTCCGCGTAGAACAGCGGGTTGTCGATGCCGGCGAAGCCGCTGTTCATCGAGCGCTTCAGCACGATGACGGTGCGGGACTCGTCGACGTTGAGGATCGGCATGCCGTGGATGGGCGAGCTGGGGTCGTTGCGCGCCGCCGGGTTGGTGACGTCGTTGGCCCCGATGACGAGCGTGACGTCCGTGCGGGCGAACTCGTCGTTGATCTCGTCCATCTCCTTGAGCGCGTCGTAGGCCACGTCGGCCTCGGCCAGCAGCACGTTCATGTGCCCCGGCATGCGCCCGGCGACCGGGTGGATGGCGTACTTGACCTCCACGCCCTTCGCCTCGAGCAGCTTGGCCATGTCCTTGACCGCGTGCTGGGCCTGCGCGACCGCCATCCCGTAGCCCGGCACCACGATGACCTGCGAGGCGTAGGCCATCTGGATCGCCGCGTCCGAGGCCGAGGTCGACTTCACGGTCCGCTCCACGCCGTCGTCCGACGCCGCCACGCCCGTGCCGCCGAACCCGCCGGCCACGATCGCCGGGATGGTCCGGTTCATCGCCACGGCCATCTGGTTGGTCAGGATGGAACCGGACGCGCCGACGATCATGCCGGCCACGATCATCGCCGTGTTGTCCAGCGCGAGGCCGGCGGCCGCGGCCGAGAGCCCGGTCAGCGCGTTGAGCAGCGAGATCACCACGGGCATGTCCGCGCCGCCGATCGGCAGCACCACCATCACGCCGAGGACGGCGGCCAGCAGCAGCACCAGCACGATCCACAGCTGGGAGGCCCCGCCCAGCCCGGCGACCACCGCGCACACGATGGCGGCGACCAGGAGCAGCGCGTTGACCGCCTGCTGCGCCTTACCCAGCCCCATCGGCCGGCCCGGCAGGATCTCCTGCAGCTTGCCGAAGGCGATCAGCGAGCCCCAGAAGGACACCGACCCGATGATCGCCGCGAACAGCGACGCGACGACGACGTAGGTGGCGGTGTCGAGGAAGCCGCCGGAGGTGCGGAACTCCGACCACGCGATCAGCGCGACCGCGCCGCCGCCGACGCCGTTGAACAGCGCCACCATCTGCGGCATCGCGGTCATCTTGACCTGCCGCGCGGACGGCACGCCCAGCGCCGCGCCGACGACCAGGCCCACCACGACCAGCACCCAGTTGTGGTGCACCCGCAGCAGCGTCGCGACGACCGCGATCAGCATGCCGACCGCGGCGATCTTGTTGCCGCGCACCGCGGTCTTCGGCCCGGTCAGGCCCATCAGCCCGTAGATGAACAGGGCGAACGCGATGATGTAGAGGATCGGGACGAGGACGTCCAGGACCGCCGTGTCCATCAGCGCTTCACCTGGCCGTTGCCCGAGGCGCGCTCGGGGTCGCCGGCCGACACCTTCTCGGCGGGCTTCGCCTTGAACATCCCCAGCATCCGGTCGGTGACCAGGAAACCACCGACGACGTTGATCGTGCCGAAGGCGATCGCGACGACCAGGATGACCGCGTCGAGCACCGACGGGTTCTCCAGCTCGCCGAGCACGATCAGCCCGCCGAGCAGCACGATCCCGTGGATCGCGTTCGTGCCGGACATCAGCGGCGTGTGCAGCGTGTTCGGCACCTTCGAGATGACCGCGAACCCGACGAACCCGGCCAGCACCAGGATCGCGATGTTCGCCAGCAGGGACCCGCTCTGCATCACTCCGCCTCTCGCGTCACGCAGGACTTCGCCAGCACCTCGTCCGACCAGTCCGGCGCGACCGCGCCGCCGTCGTCGAGCATGAGTTCCAGCAGGGCCGAGACGTTGCGGGCGTAGAGCTCCGACGCGTGCTCGGGCATCCCGGCCGGCAGGTTGAGCGGCGAGGCGATGGTGACGTCGTGGCGCACCACGGTCTCGCCCGGCTCGGTGAGCTCGCAGTTGCCGCCGGTCTCCCCCGCGAGGTCGACGACGACGCTGCCCGGCTTCATCCCCTCCACCGCCTTCGCGGTGACCAGGGTCGGGGCCTTGCGCCCGGGCACGAGCGCCGTGGTGATCACGACGTCGAACCCGGTGATGGCCTCCTCGAGCCGCTTCTGCTGCTCGGCGCGCTCCGCCTCGGTCAGCTCGCGGGCGTAGCCGCCCTCGCCGGCGGCGTCGATGCCCAGGTCCAGCCACTGCGCGCCCAGCGACCGCACCTGGTCGGCCACCTCGGGGCGCACGTCGTAGCCGGTGGTGCGGGCGCCGAGCCGCTTCGCCGTGGCCAACGCCTGCAGCCCGGCCACGCCCACGCCGAGGACCAGGGCGGTCGCCGGCTTCACCGTGCCCGCCGCGGTCGTCAGCATCGGGAAGAACCGGGTCGAGCGCTCCGCCGCCAGCAGCACCGCCTTGTAGCCGGCGACGTTGGCCTGCGAGGACAACGCGTCCATCGACTGCGCCCGCGAGATGCGCGGGATCGACTCCATCGCGAACGCCGTGACCCCGGCCTCCCGCAGCGCCGCGACGGTCTCGGGGGAGGTCAGTGGGGCCAGGAACCCGATCAGCGTCGACCCCGACCGCAGCCGCCCGATCTCCTCCGCGGTCGGCGGCGCCACCTTCACCAGCACGTCGCACGACCACGGATCGCCGATCGTCGCGCCCGCCTCGACGTACAGCTCGTCGGGGATCAGGGCACCCAGCCCGGCCCCGGGCTCCACGACCACCGAGACGTTCTTCGACCGGAGTCGTTCCACGACCTTCGGCACCAGCGCGACGCGACGCTCACCGGAGCCCGACTCGCGGGGCACGCCCACGGTCGCTCCCGGGGGCCGCTGCTCTGCGGCATCAGCACTCATGCGAGGAACCTAGACCAGTCGAGCGCCGAAAGGTCCTCTCCGGATCATTCTTCAGCCCCTGCCCGACCGGGCGGTTTCCGGGCCGAGCGCGGGGGGCCGCGTCAGGCGGGGAGGGTGAGGACCGAGTACCCGTCCTCGGTGACGGCGACGGTGTGCTCCCAGTGCACGGCCCGCCCGCCGTGCTCGGTGACGACGGTCCAGCCGTCCTCGAGCTCGCGGGTCTCCGGGTCGCCCGCGGTCAGCATCGGCTCGATCGCCAGGGCCATGCCGGGGCGGAGCTTGGGGCCGTGCCCCGGCTCGCCGTGGTTGGGCAGGAACGGGTCCATGTGCATGGACGTGCCGATGCCGTGCCCGCCGTACTCGGCGACGATCCCGTAGTCCGCCCGGTCCGCGTTCGCGGCCCGCCGGCAGGCCTCCTGGACGGCGTACGAGATGTCGGTCAGCCGGCCGCCGGGCCGCACGGCCTCGATGCCCGCCCACATCGCGGCCTCGCACGCCTTCGACAGCGCGAGGTCCTCGGGCGACACCTCCCCGACGGCCAGCGTGACGGCGGAGTCGCCGTGCCAGCCGTCGAGGATCGCGCCGCAGTCCACGGACACGAGGTCCCCGTCCGCCAGCACCTGGGCCGACGAGGGGATGCCGTGGACGATCTGCTCGTTCACCGACGCGCAGATGCTCGCCGGGAACCCGTGGTAGCCCTTGAAGGAGGGGACGGCGCCGGCGTCGCGGATGACCTGCTCCGCCAGTGCGTCCAGCTCGGCCGTGGAGACCCCCGGCTTGGCGAGGTCGGCGACCGCCGCCAGCGCGGCGGCCACCACGGCACCCGCCGCCCGCATGGCCTCGATCTCGGCCGGATCCTTGAGCTCGATGTCCCGCCCCCGCAGCCGTGCGATCGCGCCGCGCACGCCGCCCTTCCTGCCGGTCATGCGGGCCTCCCGTCGATCGCGTCTCCTACTTGCGTGCCTCGAGTGCGCTGGTCACCCGCTGGGTGATCTCGGGGACCTCGCCGACGGCGTCGACCGTGACGAGCTTGTCCGCGTAGTAGCGCAACAGCGGGGCCGTCTCGTCCCGGTAGACCTGCTGCCGGTTCCGGATGACCTCTTCGTTGTCGTCCGAGCGGCCGCGGCCGAGCAGCCGCTGCACGACGACCTCGTCGTCCACCTGGAACTCGACGACGGCGTCGAGCTCGACACCGTACTCGGCCAGGATCCCGGCCAGCGCGTCCGCCTGCGGCACCGTCCGCGGGAAGCCGTCGAGGATGAAGCCCTTCGCGGCGTCGGGGTCCGCGAGGCGGTCCTTCACCATCGCGACGGTGACGGAGTCCGGCACGAGGTTGCCGGCGTCCATGTACGACTTGGCCTCGAGACCGAGCGGCGTCTCGTCCTTCAGGTTCGCCCGGAACAGGTCCCCGGTGGAGATGTGCGGGACGTCCAGCTGCTGCGCCAGGCGCTCGGCCTGTGTCCCCTTACCCGCGCCCGGCGGACCGACAAGAACGAGTCGCACTTGGAACCCGACCTCCCTGCTTGTTTCTGCTCTGCCGCCGGCTCTGGCGGCGAACGGGGTGACCCCGGCGGGACCGTCGGGCTGGAGGGCCCGCTCGCCGAGGCGTCGATACTGCATCTTCGACGGCCCGTCGAACAAGGCCCTCTTCCCCGACTCTAACGCAGGAAACCCTCGTAGTTGCGCTGCATCAGCTGGCTCTCGATCTGCTTGACGGTGTCCAGCCCGACCCCGACCATGATCAGCACGGCGGTGCCGCCGAACGGGAAGTTCTGGTTCTGCCCGCTGCCCGTGACGCCCAGGAAGAAGTTCGGCAGGACGGCGATGATGCCCAGGTAGAGCGATCCCGGCAGGGTGATGCGGCTGAGCACGAAGTTCAGGTACTCGGCGGTCGGCCGGCCCGGCCGGATGCCCGGGATGAAGCCGCCGAACTTCTTCATCTCGTCGGCCCGTTCCTCCGGGTTGAAGGTGATGCCGACGTAGAAGTACGTGAAGAAGATGATGAGCGCCACGTACAGGGTGATGTGCAGCCAGTTGGACTGGTCGACCAGGTAGGTCTGCACGAACCGCTGGAAGGCGCCGCCCTCGTTGCCGAGCAGCCGCGACACCAGGTCCGGCAGGTACAGCAGCGAGCTGCCGAAGATCACCGGGATGACGCCGGCCTGGTTCACCTTCAGCGGCAGGTACGTGGACGTGCCGCCGTACATCCGCCGCCCGACCATCCGCTTGGCGTACTGCACCGGGATCCGGCGCTGGCCCTGCTCCACGAACACGACGCTGACGATGATGGCCAGGCCGAACACGCAGACGGCCGCGAAGGCCAGCGGGCCGGCGTTGTCGAGGATGTTCTTGCCCTCGGCCGGGATGCGGTGCGCGATCGACGCGAAGATCAGCAACGACATGCCGTTGCCGATGCCCTTCTCCGTGACCTGCTCGCCCAGCCACATGACGACCGACGTGCCCGCCGTCATGACGATGACGATGATCGCCAGGGAGAAGACGTCGGAGTCCGGGATGATCGGCCGGTCGCAGTTGCCGAGCAGCGCCCCGCGGTCGGCCAGCGCCACGATCCCGGTGGCCTGCAGGATCGCCAGCGCGATCGTGAGGTAGCGGGTGTACTGCGTGAGCTTGGCCTGCCCGGACTGGCCCTCCTTCTTCAGCACCTCGAACCGCGGGATGACCACGGTGAGCAGCTGGACGATGATCGACGCCGTGATGTACGGCATGATCCCGAGGGCCAGGATCGACAGCTGCAGGAGCGCGCCGCCGGAGAACAGGTTGATGAGCGAGTAGATGCCCGCGTTGTCGCTGCCCTCGACCTGCCGGATGCACTCCTGCACGTTGGGGTAGGACACGCCGGGCGACGGGATGTTCGCCCCGAGCCGGTAGACGGCCACGACCCCGAGGGTGAAGAGGATCTTCTTCCGGAGATCCGGGGTCGTGAGGGCCGCCCGGAAAGCGCTGAGCACCTCGGTGATCCTCCTGGTCTGCTGCCCGCACGGCCGTACGTCGACGGCCTGGGCGGAAGACGACTCTAACAGCGACGACGCCGCCCGCTCGGCCGCCCCTCGTCGGGGGCGGGCCGCTCGGACGGCGTCGCCGGGTGAAGCCCTGTCGTCGACAGGTCAGAGCTCGGTGGCGGTGCCACCCGCGGCCGCGATCTTCTCCTTGGCCGAGCCGGAGAAGGCGTGGGCGCTGACGGTGAGCGCGACACCGTCGAGGTCGCCGGTGCCGAGGACCTTGACCGGCTTGCCCTTGCGGACCGCGCCGGCCTCGGCGAGGGCCTCGGGGGTCACCTCGCCGCCCTGCGGGAACAGGGTGGCCAGGTCGCCGACGTTCACGACCTGGTACTCGGTCCGGAACCGGTTCTTGAAGCCCTTGAGCTTGGGCAGCCGCATGTGCAGCGGCATCTGCCCGCCCTCGAAGGCGGAGGGCACGGTCTTGCGGGCCTTCGTGCCCTTGGTACCGCGACCGGCGGTCTTGCCCTTGCTGCCCTCACCGCGACCGACGCGGGTCTTGGCGGTCTTGGCGCCGGGCGCCGGCCGCAGGTGGTGAACCTTGATCGTCTCGCTCATCAGGACACCTCCTCCACGGTCACCAGGTGACGCACGGTGTTGATGAGCCCGCGGACCTGCTGCGTGTCCGGCCACTCCTGGGACTGGCGGATCTTGCGCAGGCCGAGGGCCTTCAGCGACTCACGCTGGTTCGCCTTGCCGCCGATGGCGGAGCGGACCTGCGTGATCCTCAGCTTCTTGTCGGCCATGACGCTCACACCCTCGCAGCCTGGGCGGCCTCGGCCCGGGCGCGCAGCATCGAGGCGGGGGCCACGTCCTCGAGGGGCAGGCCGCGGCGGGCCGCCACCTCCTCGGGCCGCTGGATCTGCTTCAGCGCGTCCACCGTGGCGTGCACGATGTTGATCGCGTTGTCGCTGCCCAGCGACTTCGACAGGACGTCGTGGATGCCCGCGCACTCCAGGACGGCGCGCACGGGGCCACCGGCGATGACACCGGTACCGGGGCTGGCCGGGCGGAGCATGACCACGCCCGCGGCCGCCTCGCCCTGGACCCGGTGCACGATCGTGCCGCCGATGCGCGGGACGCGGAAGAAGTTCTTCTTCGCCTCCTCGACACCCTTGGCGATCGCGGCCGGGACCTCCTTGGCCTTGCCGTAGCCCACGCCGACCAGGCCGTCGCCGTCGCCGACGATCATCAGGGCGGTGAAGCTGAAGCGACGACCACCCTTCACGACCTTGGCCACGCGGTTGATCGTGACGAGTCGCTCGATGTACGGGGTCTTGTCCTGGGCCGCCCCGCCACGGCCACCGTCGCGGCGGTCCCGGCGGTCGTTACCGCCCGGGCCGCCGCCCTCGCGCCGCGTACGTCCCGGCATCAGACGGTCCCTTCCATCTCGTTGGTCTGCATCAGAACTTCAGGCCTCCCTCGCGGGCGGCGTCGGCCAGCGCCGCGATCCGGCCGTGGTAGCCGAAGCCACCGTGGTCGAACACGACGGCCTCGACGCCGGCGGCCTTGGCCCGGTCCGCGATGAGCTCGCCGACCTTGGCGGCCTTGGCCTTCTTGTCGCCCTCGAGCGCACGCACGTCGGCGTCGAGCGACGAGGCGGCGGCCAGCGTGTGGCCCGCGACGTCGTCGATCAGCTGCACGTGCACGTGGCGCGAGCTGCGCTTGACCGCCAGCCGCGGACGCGCCGGCGTCCCGCTGATCTTCTTGCGCAGCCGGGCGTGCCGGCGCGCCAGCCCCGTGCGGCGGGTGGCGGACACCCGCGAGGCGGTGCGCTTCTTCGCGTTCGCAGAAATCGTGTCGGCCATGGCTTACTTACCCGTCTTCCCGACCTTGCGGCGGACGTTCTCGCCGGCGTACCGCACGCCCTTGCCCTTGTAGGGCTCCGGCTTGCGGATCTTGCGGATGTTCGCCGCGGTCTCGCCCACCAGCTGCTTGTCGATGCCGGCCACCGAGAACCGGGTGGGCGACTCGACGGCGAAGGTGATGCCCTCCGGCGCCTGGACCACGACGGGGTGGCTGAAGCCGAGCGCGAACTCCAGGGAGTTGCCCTTGAGCGCGACGCGGTAACCGACGCCGACGATCTCGAGCTTCTTCTCGTAGCCCTTGGTGACGCCCTCGACGAGGTTGTTGATGAGCGTCCGGGACAGGCCGTGGTAGGCCTTGGTCTTCCGCTCGTCGTCCGGCCGCTTGACCAGGACCACGCCGTCGTCACTGCGCTCGACGGTGATCGGCGCGATGACGGTGTGCGACAGGGTGCCCTTCGGGCCCTTGACGGTGACCGTGCGGCCCTCGATGGTCACGTCGACGCCGGACGGAACGGTGATCGGCAGCTTCCCGATGCGGGACATCGCTCTACTCCCTTCTCACCAGACGTAGGCGAGGACTTCCCCGCCCACGCCGTTCCGGTAGGCCTGCTTGTCCGTGAGGAGGCCCTGGCTGGTCGAGATGACCGCGATGCCCAGGCCGCCGAGGACGCGCGGCAGGTTGGTCGACTTCGCGTAGACCCGCAGGCCCGGCTTCGAGACCCGGCGCAGGCCGGCGATGCTGCGCTCGCGGTTGCGCCCGTACTTGAGCTCGATCACCAGGGACTTGCCGACCTCGGCGTCCTCGGTGTGGTGGCTCGCGATGTAGCCCTCCTTCTGCAGGATCTCCGCAATGGCGACCTTCAGCTTGGAGTGCGGCATCACGACCTGGTCGTGATAGGCCGAGTTCGCGTTCCGCAGACGCGTGAGCATGTCTGCGATCGGATCGGTCATCGTCATGTCGGTGTCTCTTTCCCGCCGTGGTTCCCCCCGGACGTCCGGGGGGCCTGCGGCGAACGAAACGACAGCTGGAGTGTTACCAGCTGCTCTTGTTGACGCCCGGCAGCTCGCCGGCGTGTGCCATCTCGCGGACGCACACGCGGCAGAGGCCGAACTTGCGCAGGACCGCGCGCGGACGCCCGCACTTCTGGCAGCGGGTGTAGCCGCGGACCTTGAACTTGGGGGTCTTGGCCGCCTTGATGACCAGCGCCTTCTTCGCCATCTCTCAGTTCTCCTTGAAGGGGAAGCCGAGCTGGCGCAGGAGCGCCCGGCCTTCCTCGTCCGTGGTCGCCGTGGTCACGACGGTGATGTCCATGCCACGCGGCCGGTCGATCGAGTCCGGGTCGATCTCGTGGAACATGGACTGCTCCGTGAGACCGAACGTGTAGTTGCCCCGCCCGTCGAACTGGTTCGGCGAGAGGCCGCGGAAGTCGCGGATACGCGGCAGCGCGATCGTCAGCAGCCGGTCCAGGAACTCCCACATCCGGTCGTTGCGCAGGGTGACCTTCGCGCCGATCGGCATGCCCTCGCGCAGCTTGAACTGCGCGATGGACTTGGTGGCCCGGCGGACCTGCGGCTTCTGGCCGGTGATGGTGGCCAGGTCGCGGACCGCGCCGTCGATCAGCTTCGAGTCACGGGCGGCGTCGCCGACACCCATGTTCACGACGACCTTCACGACGCCGGGGATCTGCATGACGTTCCCGTAGGAGAACTGCTTCTGCAGCTCGCCCCGGATCTCGTCGCGGTAGCGCTGCTTGAGGCGCGGGTCGACCTTCTCGGCAGTGGTCATCTCAGATCTCCTTCCCGGACTTGCGGGAGATCCGGACGCGCCTGGCCTTGCCGCCGTCCTCGGACTCGACGAGCTTCTTCCCGACCCGGGTCGGGTTGCCGTCGGAGTCGACGACCATCACGTTCGAGACGTGGATGGGCGCCTCCTGGGTGACGATCCCGCCGGACTGCGCGCCCCGCTGGTTCTGGCTCACCCGCGTGTGCTTCTTGATGCGGTTCACGCCCTCGACGAGGACCCGGTCGCGCTCCGGGTAGGCCTGGATGACCTTGCCCTTCGCGCCCTTGTCCTTGCCGGCGATGACGAGGACCGTGTCGCCCTTCTTGACCTTCATGTCCTACAGCACCTCCGGGGCGAGGGAGATGATCTTCATGAACCGGCGGTCGCGGAGCTCGCGACCGACCGGGCCGAAGATGCGGGTCCCCCGCGGCTCGCCGTTGTCCTTGATCAGGACGGCGGCGTTCTCGTCGAACCGGATGTAGCTGCCGTCCGGCCGGCGCTTCTCCTTGACCGTGCGCACGACGACCGCCTTGACGACGTCACCGCGCTTCACGCCGGCCGCGGGGATCGCGTCCTTGACGGTGGCGACGATCGTGTCGCCGATCCCCGCGTAGCGCCGCGCCGAACCGCCCAGCACCCGGATGCACAGGATCTCCTTGGCACCGGTGTTGTCGGCGACGCGCAGCCGCGACTCCTGCTGGATCACTTCGCCTTCTCCAGGATCTCGACCAGCCGCCACCGCTTGGTGGCGGACAGCGGCCGGGTCTCCATCAGCCGGACGCGGTCGCCGACGCCGGCCGTGTTGGCCTCGTCGTGCGCCTTGACCTTGCTGGTCCGCCGGATGACCTTGCCGTACAGCGGGTGCTTCACGCGGTCCTCGAGGGTGACCACGATCGTCTTGTCCATCTTGTCGGACACGACCAGGCCCTCGCGGACCTTCCGCTCCCCGCGCGTGCTCTTGTCGCTCATGCCGCGCCCTCGTTGTCGCTCGGGGCGGCCGAGAGGCCCAGCTCGCGCTCGCGCATGACCGTGTAGATCCGCGCGATGTCGTGCCGGACGGTACGCAGCCGCCGGTTGTTGTCCAGCTGCCCGGTCGCCATCTGGAAGCGGAGGTTGAACAGCTCCTCCTTGGCCTCCTTGACCCGCAGCACGAGCTCCTCGTCGGTCAGCTCACGCAGCTCGGCAGCAGTGGTGGCCGCCATCAGATGTCACCACCCTCACGGGTCACGATCCGGCACTTCATGGGCAGCTTGTGGATGGCGCGACGCAGGGCCTCGCGCGCCGTCTCCTCGTTCGGGTAGCTCATCTCGAAGAGCACCCGGCCGGGCTTGACGTTGGTCACCCACTTCTCGGGCGAGCCCTTACCGGAACCCATGCGGGTCTCCGCGGGCTTCTTGGTCAGCGGGCGGTCCGGGAAGACGTTGATCCACACCTTGCCGCCACGGCGGATGTGCCGGTTGATCGCGATACGCGCCGACTCGATCTGCCGGTTGGTGACGTAGGCGGGCTCCAGCGCCTGGATCCCGAAGTCGCCGAACGTGACCCGCGTGCCACCGGTGGACATCCCCGTCCGGTGCGGACGGTGCTGCTTGCGGTGCTTCACCTTGCGGGGGATCAGCATGACTCAGGCCTCCCCACCGGTCTGCTGGCCCGACGACTGCGCGGCCTGGTCGGCCTCGATCGTCGCGACCCCACCCTCGTTGCCAGGAGCGTCGGCGCGGGCGGCGGCGCGCCCGGCGTCCGTGCTCGTCGCGGTCGTGCCCGAGGCGCCCGAACGACGACGGGCCGGCCGCTCGCGGCGCGGGCCGCGGCCCGGCGCCTCGGCGGCGGGAGCGTTCTCCCGGCGCCCGCCGACGACGTCGCCCTTGTAGATCCAGACCTTCACGCCGATCCGGCCGAAGGTGGTCCGGGCCTCGAACAGGCCGTAGTCGATGTCCGCGCGCAGCGTGTGCAGCGGGACCCGACCCTCGCGGTAGAACTCCGAGCGCGACATCTCCGCGCCGCCGAGGCGGCCGGAGCACTGCACCCGGATGCCCTTCACCTGCGGCGAGCGCATGGCCGACTGGATGGCCTTGCGCATCGCGCGGCGGAAGGCCACGCGGTTGGACAGCTGCTCGGCGACGCCCTGCGCCACGAGCTGCGCGTCCGACTCCGAGTTCTTGACCTCGAGGATGTTGAGCTGGACCTGCTTCTTGGTCAGCTTCTCGAGGTTGCCGCGGATGCGGTCGGCCTCGGCGCCGCGGCGCCCGATCACGATGCCCGGGCGGGCGGTGTGGATGTCCACCCGCACGCGGTCCCGGGTCCGCTCGATCTCGACCTTGGAGATGCCGGCCCGCTCCATGCCCTTGGAGAGCATGCGGCGGATCTCGACGTCCTCCTTCACGTACTCCGCGTACTGCTTGTCGGCGTACCAGCGCGACTTCCAGTCCGTGGTGATGCCCAGGCGGAAGCCGTGCGGGTTGATCTTCTGCCCCATCAGCGGGCCCTCCCCTTCGCACCACGACGGCCGGCCTTCTGCGGGACGGACTCGACCTCGATGGTGATGTGGCTCGTCCGCTTGCGGATCCGGTACGCGCGGCCCTGGGCCCGCGGCCGGATGCGCTTGAGCGTCGGCCCCTCGTCGACCATGGCGACGGCGACCACGAGGGTCTCCGGGTCCATGTCGAAGTTGTTCTCGGCGTTGGCCGCGGCGCTCGCCACGACCTTGGCCACCGGCTCGGCGGCGGCCTGCGGCGAGTACCGCAGGATCGCGAGCGCCTCGTTCACCGGCAGGCCGCGGACCAGGTCCACGACGCGCCGGCACTTGGTCGGCGACATGCGCACGAACCGGGCCTTCGCCAGCGCTCGAGCGGGCTCGAGCGCGGCGTCGGCGGTGCTGCTGGCTGTGTCGGCCATGCTGTTCTCCACCTCTCCCTAGTCGCTACTCGGTCCGCCTCAGCGCCTGCGCGCCTTGCGGTCGTCCTTGATGTGACCCCGGAAGGTCCGCGTCGGGGCGAACTCCCCGAGCTTGTGGCCCACCATCGAGTCCGAGATGAAGACCGGCACGTGCTTGCGGCCGTCGTGCACCGCGATCGTGTGGCCGATCATGTCGGGGATGATGGTCGACCGACGGGACCAGGTCCGGATGACGGTCTTCTTGCCCGACTCGTTGAGGGCGTCCACCTTCTTGAGCAGGTGGTCGTCCACGAAGGGGCCCTTCTTCAGGCTGCGCGGCATCTCTTACCTCCCTGCTCAGCGCTTCTTGCCGGTACGGCGCCGGCGGACGATCAACTTGTCGGACGGCTTGGTGCGGCGGGTGCGGCCCTCCGGCTTGCCGGCCGGGTTCACCGGGTGGCGGCCACCCGAGGTCTTGCCCTCACCACCACCGTGCGGGTGGTCGACCGGGTTCATGGCCACACCGCGGACGGTCGGGCGCTTGCCCTTCCACCGCATCCGGCCGGCCTTGCCCCAGTTGATGTTGGAGTGCTCGGCGTTGCCCACCTCGCCGACGGTCGCGCGGCAGCGCACGTCGACGTTGCGGATCTCGCCGGACGGCATGCGCAGCTGCGCGTAGGGGCCGTCCTTCGCCACCAGCTGCACGCTCGAGCCGGCCGAGCGTGCGATCTTCGCGCCGCCGCCGGGGCGGAGCTCGATCGCGTGCACCACGGTGCCGGTCGGGATGTTGCGCAGCGGCAGGTTGTTGCCGACCTTGATGTCGGCCTTCGGGCCGGCCTCGACCTTGTCGCCCTGCTTCAGCCGCGCCGGCGCGAGGATGTAGCGCTTCTCGCCGTCCGCGTAGTGCAGCAGCGCGATGCGGGACGTCCGGTTGGGGTCGTACTCGATGTGCGCGACCTTGGCCGGGATGCCGTCCTTGTCGTTCCGCCGGAAGTCGATCAGGCGGTACGCCCGCTTGTGGCCGCCGCCCTGGTGGCGGGTGGTGACCTTGCCGTGCGCGTTGCGGCCGCCCTTGCTGTGCAGCGGACGGATCAGCGACTTCTCCGGCGTGGACCGGGTGATCTCCGCGAAGTCGGAGACGCTGGAACCGCGGCGGCCGGGAGTCGTCGGCTTGTACTTACGGATACCCATGGGTCAGCTCGCTCCCTCAGCTCGCCCGGGCACCGAAGACGTCGATGTCCTTGCTCTCGGCCGAGAGCGTGACGATCGCGCGCTTCGTGTCCTTGCGCTTGCCGTAGCCGGTGCGGGAGCGCTTGCGCTTCCCGGGGCGGTTCAGCGTGTTGACGCTGGTCACCTTGACCCCGAACACCTGCTCCACGGCGATCTTGATCTGGGTCTTGTTCGCGTCGGGGTGCACCAGGAAGGTGTACTGCTTCTCGTCGAGCAGTCCGTAGCTCTTCTCGGACACCACCGGCGCGAGCAGGATGTCGCGCGGGTCGGGGATCACTTCGCAGCCTCCTCGGCACGCTTCGTCTTGACGGCGATGGGGCCGGCGAGGAACGCGTCGAGCGAGGCCTGCGTGAACACGACCGCGTCGTTGACCAGCACGTCGTAGGTGTTCAGCTGGTCGGGCGCGATGAGGTGCACCTGCGGCAGGTTGCGCAGGCTCAGCAGGTTCACCGTGTCGTCCCGGTCGACCACCGCGAGCACGCGGGTGTCGGCGCCGGCGACGGCCTCGATGGCCTGGCGGGCGGACCTCGTCGAGGGGGTATCCCCGTCGACGAGCCCGGAGACGACGTGGACGAGGCCCGCGCGGGCCCGGTCCGACAGCGCGCCGCGCAGCGCGGCGGCCTTCATCTTCTTCGGGGTCCGCTGGGTGTAGTCGCGCGGCGTCGGGCCGTGGACGGTGCCACCGCCGGCGAACTGCGGCGCGCGGGTCGAGCCCTGGCGGGCGCGGCCGGTGCCCTTCTGGCGGTACGGCTTCTTGCCGCCGCCGCGGACCTCGCCGCGGGTCTTGGTGTCGTGCGTGCCCTGGCGGGCGGCGGCCTGCTGGGCCACCACGACCTGGTGCATCAGCGGGACGTTGGCGGTGACGTCGAAGACGTGGTCCGGCAGCTCGACGCTGCCGGTGCCGTTGCCCGTGGCGTCCTTCACCTCGACGGTGCTCACTTCGCACCACCCTTCGCGGCGCTCTTCACCACGACGAGGCCGCCGCGGGGGCCGGGGACGGCGCCCTTGATCAGCAGCAGGCCGCGCTCGGCGTCGACGCGGTGGACCTTCAGGTTCTGCGTGGTCTGGCGGGCGACGCCCATGCGGCCGGCCATGCGCAGGCCCTTGAACACGCGGCCCGGGGTGGCGCAGCCACCGATCGAGCCCGGGGAGCGGTGCTTGCGCTGGGTACCGTGCGAGGCACCCAGACCGCCGAAGCCGTGCCGCTTCATGACACCCGCGGTGCCCTTGCCCTTGGTGGTGCCGACGACGTCGACCACCGTGCCGGTCTCGAAGACCTCCGCGGTGATCTCCTGGCCGAGCTCGTAGTCCGCGGCGTCCGTCGTGCGCAGCTCGACGGTGTAGCGGCGCGGCGTGACGCCGGCCTTCGCGAAGTGCCCGGTCTCCGGCTTGTTCACCCGGCGCGGGTCGACCGCACCGAAGGCGAGCTGGACGGCGGTGTACCCGTCCTTCTCCTGCGAGCGGATCTGGGTCACGACGTTCGGCCCGGCCTGGACCACGGTGACCGGAACCACCCGGTTGTTCTCGTCGAATACCTGGGTCATCCCGAGCTTCCGGCCCAGGATCCCGGTGATCTGCCTGTCGCTCATCGGTGCCCTACTGGATGTTGACGTCGACGCTGGCCGGCAGGTCGATGCGCATGAGCGCGTCGACCGTCTTCGGCGTCGGGTCGAGGATGTCGATCAGCCGCTTGTGCGTGCGCATCTCGAAGTGCTCGCGCGAGTCCTTGTACTTGTGCGGCGAGCGGATGACGCAGTACACGTTCTTCTCGGTCGGCAGCGGCACAGGACCGACGACACGGGCACCGGTGCGCGTCACCGTCTCCACGATCTTGCGAGCAGACGCGTCGATTGCCTCGTGGTCGTAGGCCTTGAGCCTGATGCGGATCTTCTGTCCCGCCATGGTCGTGGGTCGTCCTCTTCTTCCTGCCGCTGCTTCACGGTGTCTCCGGGTGTCCCACCCGAGGGGAGCCCCGACCAGGTCTACGTCGCACCACCGGCACCGACGCGCGCGAAGCCGTGCGGGCTCGGGCATCCGATGCGGACCGGGCGTCCGCGCTCTGTTCAGGTCTCACCCTCTGGGCTCCGGTCCACGAGGTCGGGCGTGTCGCCCTACTACCCGCACACCGGTCCCCGGGTCACCGCTTCCCCCAGGGGGTCGCCTGTCGATCCGGGGTCGGCGCGTCCGAGGGACCCACTCCAGTTCCGGGAGACCCGGCTTGGTGTGTGCCCGCCGTCCGCGCGCAACCCGTCAAGGATGCCACACCGGTTCGTGCGGCCCTCGACCGGGGTGCGGCCCGTGGACCTCGGGTCTCCCCGAAGGTCCACGGGCCGCGGAAGGGTCTTACTTGTTGATCTTGGTGACCTGGCCGGCGCCGACGGTCCGACCACCCTCGCGGATGGCGAACTGCAGGCCCTCCTCCATGGCGATCGGCTGGATCAGCTGAACGCTCATGGTGGTGTTGTCACCCGGCATGACCATCTCGGTGCCCTGCGGGAGGGTCACCACGCCGGTCACGTCCGTCGTCCGGAAGTAGAACTGCGGACGGTAGTTGTTGAAGAACGGCGTGTGCCGGCCGCCCTCGTCCTTGCCCAGGATGTAGACCTGGCCCTCGAACTCGGTGTGCGGGGTGATCGAGCCCGGCTTCACGACGACCTGGCCGCGCTCGACGTCCTCGCGCTTGATGCCGCGGAGCAGCAGACCGACGTTCTCGCCCGCGCGACCCTCGTCGAGGATCTTGCGGAACATCTCGACACCGGTGACCGTGGTCTTGGTCGACTTCTCGCGGATGCCGACGATCTCGACCTCCTCGTTCACCTTGACCACACCGCGCTCGATGCGGCCGGTGACGACGGTGCCACGACCGGTGATCGTGAAGACGTCCTCGACCGGCATCAGGAACGGCTTGTCGGTGTCGCGCTCCGGCTCCGGGATCGCCTCGTCGACGGCGTCCATGAGCTCGAGGAGGCGGGCGCCCCACTCGGCGTCGCCCTCGAGCGCCTTGAGCGCCGAGACACGGACGATCGGGAGGTCGTCGCCCGGGTAGTCCTGCGAGGACAGGAGCTCGCGGACCTCCAGCTCGACGAGCTCGAGGATCTCCTCGTCGTCGACCATGTCGGCCTTGTTCAGCGCGACCACGATGTAGGGCACGCCGACCTGACGGGCGAGCAGCACGTGCTCACGCGTCTGCGGCATCGGGCCGTCGGTCGCCGCGACCACCAGGATGGCGCCGTCCATCTGCGCCGCACCGGTGATCATGTTCTTGATGTAGTCGGCGTGACCGGGGCAGTCCACGTGCGCGTAGTGCCGCTTCTCGGTCTGGTACTCGACGTGCGCGATGGAGATCGTGATACCGCGCTGGCGCTCCTCCGGCGCCTTGTCGATGTTCTCGAACGCCGAGGCCTCGTTGAGGTCCGGGTACTTGTCGTGCAGAACCTTGGTGATGGCCGCCGTCAGCGTGGTCTTGCCGTGGTCGATGTGACCGATGGTGCCGATGTTGACGTGCGGCTTGGTCCGCTCGAACTTCGCCTTCGCCACTGCAGTGTCCTCCTGGACTTGTTCTTCGTCTCCGCCGAGCTGACGGCAGGTCTTGGGGGTTCGAGGTGCGGGCCGCGAACAGGCGGGTGACCCTACCCGTCCGCGGACCGCGCCTCGCGAGAGGGGTCCGGACTACTCGCCGGTCGCCTTCGCGATGATCTCCTTGGCGACGTTCGAGGGGACCTCGGCGTAGCTGTCGAAGACCATCGTGTAGTTGGCCCGGCCCTGGGTCCGCGACCGCAGGTCGCCGACGTAGCCGAACATCTCCGAGAGCGGGACCAGCGCCTTGACGACGCGGGCGCCCGCCCGCTCCTCCATCGCCTGGATCTGGCCGCGGCGGGAGTTGAGGTCGCCGATCACGTCGCCCATGTAGTCCTCGGGCGTCGTGACCTCGACGGCCATCATCGGCTCGAGCAGCGCCGGGCTGGCCTGCCTCGCGGCCTCCTTGAGGGCCATCGAGCCGGCGACCTTGAACGCCATCTCGGACGAGTCGACCTCGTGGTACTGGCCGTCGAGCAGGGTCAGCTTGATCCCGGTCAGCGGGTAGCCCGCCAGCACGCCGTACTGCATGGCGTCCTGGGCGCCGGCGTCGACCGACGGGATGTACTCCCGCGGCACACGCCCACCCGTGACCTTGTTGTCGAACTCGTACAGCGCACCGTCGGCCGTGTTCAGCGGCTCGAGCTTGATGATGACCCGGGCGAACTGCCCCGACCCACCGGTCTGCTTCTTGTGCGTGTACTCGTACTTGTCGACGGTCTTGCGGATCGTCTCCCGGTAGGCCACCTGCGGCTTACCGATGTTGGCCTCGACCTTGAAGTCGCTCTTCATCCGGTTGACGAGCACCTCGAGGTGGAGCTCGCCCATGCCGGCGATGATCGTCTGCCCGGTCTCCTCGTCCAGCGAGACCTGGAAGGTCGGGTCCTCCTCGGCGAGCTTCTGGATCGCCGTGGAGAGCTTCTCCTGGTCCGCCTTGGTCTTCGGCTCGACCGCGACCTGGATGACCGGGTCCGGGAAGGTCATCGACTCGAGGATGATCGGCGCCTGCGGGTCGCAGAGCGTGTCACCCGTGGTCGTGTCCTTCAGGCCGATGACGGCGTAGATGTGGCCCGCCATGGCCTCGTCGACCGGGTTCTCCTTGTTGGCGTGCATCTGGAAGAGCTTCCCGATGCGCTCCTTGCGGTCCTTGGTCGAGTTGACGACCTGCGAACCGGCGGCGACCCGGCCCGAGTACACCCGGACGTAGGTCAGCTTGCCGAAGAACGGGTGCGCGGCGATCTTGAAGGCGAGCGCCGAGAAGGGCTCCTCCTTCGAGGGCTTGCGGCTGGCCGGGGTCTCCCCGTCCGGCAGCGTGCCCTCGACCGGCGGCACGTCGTAGGGCGACGGCAGGTAGTCGATCACCGCGTCGAGCATGGGCTGGACGCCCTTGTTCTTGAACGCGGAGCCGCAGAGCACCGGGTAGGCGGCGCGGGTGCGCACGATCTCCCGGATGCCGTGCTTGATCTGGTCGACCGTCAGCTCCTCGCCGCCGAGGTAGAGCTCCATGAGCTCGTCGTCGGTCTCGGCGACGGCCTCGAGCAGGGCGGTGCGGTACTCCTCCGCCTTGTCCTTGAGGTCGGCCGGGATCTCCTCGACCGCGTAGTCCTCGCCCTTCTGGACCTCGCCGCGCCAGGTCAGCGCGCGCATCTGGACCAGGTCGACGACGCCGACGAAGTCGCTCTCCGAGCCGATCGGCAGCTGCAGGGGCAGCGGCGTGGCGCCGAGACGCTCACGGATGGTGCCGACGGTGAAGTAGAAGTCCGCGCCCAGCTTGTCCATCTTGTTGACGAAGCAGATGCGGGGGACGTCGTACTTGGTGGCCTGCCGCCAGACCTGCTCGGACTGCGGCTCGACCCCCTCCTTGCCGTCGAAGACCGCGACCGCGCCGTCGAGCACGCGCAGCGAGCGCTCCACCTCGACGGTGAAGTCGACGTGGCCGGGCGTGTCGATGATGTTGATCTGGTGGTCTTTCCAGAAGCAGGTCGTCGCGGCGGACGTGATCGTGATGCCGCGCTTCTGCTCCTCCTCCATCCAGTCCATCGTGGCGGCGCCGTCGTGGACCTCACCGATCTTGTAGTTGATCCCGGTGTAGTAGAGGATCCGCTCGGTGGTGGTGGTCTTGCCGGCGTCGATGTGCGCCATGATGCCGATGTTGCGGACCTTCGTCAGGTCCGTCAGCACGTCCCGTGCCACGTTCAGCTCACTTCCCCTGGGAAAAGGTTGGCGCGGACGGTCGGCCCGTCACCAGCGGTAGTGGGCGAAGGCCTTGTTGGACTCCGCCATCTTGTGCATGTCCTCGCGCCGCTTCACGCTGGCGCCGAGGCCGTTGCTCGCGTCGAGCAGCTCGTTCATGAGGCGCTCGACCATGGTCTTCTCGCGGCGCTGCCCGGCGTAGCTCACCAGCCAGCGCAGGCCGAGGGTCGTCTGCCGGGTGGCGCGGACCTCGACGGGCACCTGGTAGGTCGCGCCACCGACGCGGCGGCTGCGGACCTCGAGGGCCGGCTTGACGTTGTCCAGCGCGCGCTTGAGCGTGACGACCGGGTCGGTGCCGGTCTTCTCGCGGGTGCCCTCGAGCGCGGCGTACACGATCCGCTCGGCGAGCGAGCGCTTGCCGTCCTTGAGCACCTTGTTGATCAGCTGGGTGACCAGCGGCGAGCTGTAGACCGGGTCGGACACCAGCGGCCGCTTCGGAGCGGGGCCCTTGCGAGGCATCAGCTCTTCTCCTTCTTGGCGCCGTAACGGCTACGGGACTGCTTCCGGTTCTTCACACCCTGGGTGTCCAGCGACCCGCGGATGACCTTGTACCGGACGCCCGGCAGGTCCTTCACACGGCCGCCGCGGACGAGCACGATGCTGTGCTCCTGCAGGTTGTGGCCCTCGCCGGGGATGTAGGCCGTGACCTCGATCCCGCTGCTGAGCTTGACGCGGGCGACCTTCCGGAGCGCCGAGTTCGGCTTCTTCGGGGTCGTCGTGTACACGCGGGTGCAGACACCGCGGCGCTGGGGGCTGCCCTTGAGCGCGGCCGTCTTGGTCTTGGCGACCTTGTCCTCGCGGCCCTTGCGGACCAACTGCTGGATAGTGGGCATGAACCCTCTGCTTCTTCCCTACTCGTGATGCTCAGGTGTCTCGCCCGTGCGGCTGCCCGGGCGGGCGGGTCGTGCGCCGCCCGATCGTGGTCACGGGCCGCTTCCACCCCGGCCCGCCGGACCGCGAGGTCGGGCGTGTCGCGCCCTGCGCACCGGCCCCGGAGTCGGGGAACTCCGCGGAGGCGTCCAGGGCGGACGAGGGCACGCGTGATCGCGCGCAAGTACCAAGGGTACGCGGCCCGTCTGACGAGGGTCAAAACGGGTCCGCCCAGGGACCGTGGCGGGGCCTGCGGACTCCCGCCGGCCATCTCCGGGCCACTCTCGCGTCAGCTGGGAGGCTGCCTCAGCCCCGCCGGCGACGCAAGCAGGCTCACCCGCTCGTCGCAGATCGGCCCGCGCTCGTCGCGCCCCGCCGCCCTGCGGACGCCCGGCTCCCCGGCTGGCCCGCGCGGGCCGCCGTTGCCCCCGGCGCCCCCGTCCGCGGGCCCGGGCCGCGGCCCTACGGTTCGATCATGCGCCTCACACTGCCGTGCGCCGCCGTCCGGCTCGCCACCCGGTTGCTGGTGGCCCCCGCGCTCTCGCCCCGGCTGCCGACCCCGGTCTCGCGGGCGCTCGTCGACCTCCAGGGCCGACTGCTCCCCGTCCCCCGTGGCACCCGCTCCACCCCCTCGTCGCTCGGCGGCCGGCCGTCGGTCCGCGTGTCCGTCCCCGGCAGCCGCGACGACCGCCCCGTGCTCTTCCTGCACGGCGGCGGCTACGTGGTCGGCTCCCCCGCCTCGCACCGATCGCTCGGCGCGTGGCTGGCCGAGGCGACCGGCGGGACCGTGCACCTGCTGGACTACCGGCTGGCGCCCGAACACCCGTACCCCGCCGCCCTCGACGACGCCGAGCGCGCCTACCGGGCGCTCCTCGACGCGGGACACCCTGCACAACGCATCGCCCTCGCCGGAGATTCCGCGGGCGGCGGACTGGCCGTGGCGCTGCTGCTGCGGCTGCGCTCGGCGGGCCTCCCGCTGCCCGCGGGCGTCGGGCTGATCTCGCCCTGGCTGGATCTCGACCTCACCGACCCCGCCATCGCCCGCAACACCGGGCGGGACGCGATGCTCGGGCCCGGCCTGCTGGAGGAGGGGCGGCGGTCCTACCTGCGTCGCGGCGGCGCCGCCGACCCGGAGCTGCGGCCGCTGGAGGCCGACCTGTCCGGCCTGCCGCCGCTGCACGTCGTCGCCGGGGCGGACGAGGTCCTGGTGGGCGACGCCGACCGGCTGGTCGAGCGGGTCCGCGCGGCGGGCGGGCGGGTCACCTACACCCGCGCCGAGGGCATGTGGCACGACCACGTGCTCGAGGCCGGGCTGCTCGGCCGGGCCCACACCGACCTGCGCGAGCTCGGGGCGGCGCTGCGCCGCGACCAGGCGGACCGGCGGGTGCGGGTCGCGGTCGTCGGCGCCGGCTTCGGCGGGATCGGGATGGGCGTGGCCCTGCGCGAGGACGACCTCGCCGACGTCACGATCCTGGAGAAGGCGTCGCAGGTCGGCGGGGTCTGGCGGGACAACACCTACCCGGGTGCGGCCTGCGACGTCCCGTCGAACCTGTACTCGTACTCCTTCGCCCCCGGCGACTGGAGCCGCCGCTTCGCGCCGCAGCCGGACATCCTGCGCTACCTGCGCACGGTCGCGGCCGACCACGACGTGGAGCGGGACATCAGGCTCGGCACCGAGGTCACCGACGCCCGGTGGGACGAGGACGCCGCCGTCTGGCGGATCCGGACCAGCGGCGGCGACCTGGAGGCCGAGGCCCTCGTCGCGGCGTGCGGGCAGCTCTCGCGCCCCGCGATGCCCGACCTGCCCGGCATCGAGCGGTTCCCGGGCCCGGTGTTCCACTCCGCCCGTTGGGACTCCTCGGTCGACCTGCGCGGCAAGCGGGTCGCCGTCGTCGGGACGGGGGCGAGCGCGATCCAGTTCGTGCCGGCGATCGCGCCCGACGCCGACCAGGTCACCGTGTTCCAGCGCTCCGCGCCCTACGTCATCCCGAAGCTGGACCGCCCGTACGGTCCGCGGGCCTTCAGCCTGCGGTTCCGCGCCTGGAGCCGCGCCGCGCGGGCCTTCTGGACCGGGTTCTTCGAGTTCGGCGCGCTGGGCTTCACGGTGGTCCGCCCCTTCGCCGCCACCTTCGGCCTGCTGCACCGGCTGCAGCTGCGGCTGCAGGTCCCGGACGTGGAGCTGCGCGAACGCATCGCGCCGGACTACCCGGTCGGCTGCAAACGCGTGCTGATCTCCTCGGACTGGTTCCGGGCCCTGGCCCGGCCGGACGTCGAGGTCGTCACCGAGAAGATCTCCGAGGTCACCGAGGAGGGCGTCGTCGCCGCCGACGGCACGCTGTACCCGGCCGACGTGATCATCTTCGGCACGGGCTTCCGCACCCAGGACTTCCTGGCGCCGATGCAGGTGGTGGGCCGCGGGGGCCGCGAGCTGTCCGAGGAGTGGCGGGAGGGGGCCCGGGCGCACCTGGGGATCACCGTGCCGGGCTTCCCGAACCTGTTCCTGCTCTACGGCCCGAACACCAACGTCGGCTCGGGCTCGATCGTGCACATGCTCGAGTGCCAGATCCGCTACGCCCGCGAGGGCATCCGGCGCCTCGCCACCGGCACCCGCTCGCTGGAGGTGCGGCCGGACGCCGCCACCGCCTACGACACCGAGATGCAGTCGCGGCTCACGGACAGCGTGTGGACGGAGTGCGTGAGCTGGTACCGCACCGACTCGGGCCGGGTGACCAACAACTGGCCGGGCACGATGCTGGAGTACCGCCGCCGCACCTCCCGGCTCGACGAGGGCGAGTACGTCACCACCTGACGCGGTCAGGCACCAGGACGCTCGCAGATCGGCTGCCCTCGGAACGCGTTGTGGCTCCATAACACGTCCAGAACGGCCATCAGAGCGCGTCATGGCTCCATGACGCGGTGCACCCCTCCGGTATGTGCCCGCCGGAGGGGTGCGTCGTTCTCAACGCCGCACACCTCGTCGGGCGTTCCGCACCCCGTGTGGCACGCCGGCACACCCACGCCGGCGCTCGCACAGGTCGTCGACGGGATGTGCCGCGCTCGGCGGGGTGTGCCGGCCCCGGGCGGGACGACGAACGATCGCGTCGACCGGTCCGTCAGCTCCCGGGATCGCCGCCGGGCCGGCACAACCGACGGTGCGGCCCACACCCGGTCGACGGCATGTGCGGCCGACCTCCCGGGTGTGTCGCCGCCAGAGGGGGTGTGCGAGGCCTGCCCGGGTGCGGCGCGGCCAGGTGGGCGCTGCACGGCCCGGTGCGGCCGGGCCCGGTGCGCGAGTTGCGCCGGTGTGCGGGCCGTCGGCCGGTGGGCGGGGCGCGGTGCGGGCGGCGCGGTCCGGTGAGCGAGGTGCGGCCGGGTGCGCGAGGCACGGCCGGGTGCGCGAGGCAC
>NZ_JBHSQK010000061.1:0-25358 GCF_042658055.1 Pseudonocardia lutea | reverse complement strand
CCCGGGCGGCGCCGTCGAGGCGGGCGTGCAGCACCGCGACCTGGCCCACCACCCCGCCCGCACCCAGCACGATCACCGTCTCGCCCGCCGTCAGCCCGCCGGTTCCGGTCAGCGCGCGGTGCGCGGCCACCGCGGACAGGCCGAGCGCCGCCAGCCGGACGGGGTCGACGCCCGGGGGCAGGGGCACGAGGTCGGCCTCGGGGACGCACACGACCGTGGCCATGCTGCCGTCGCCCGGCGCCATGCCCGCCGGGGTCGGGAACCACACCGTGCGGCCGTCGACGGTGCCGACCCCCTGCACCCCCGGCACGTACGGGGTGCGCGGCACGCCGAAGTACGAGGTGCCGGAGGCGCAGAGCAGGTCGAGCGGGGTGATCGGGGCGGCCAGGACCTCGACGAGCACCTCGCCCGCCCCGGGCTCCGGCGGCTCGCGGTCGGCGACCTCGGGCGGCCGCCCGGGCTCGGCGATCAGCGCGGCGCGCACGGGTCGGTGTCCCTGTTCGCTCCGCACGCTGCGCTCAGACGGGCTGGAGGCGGAAGTCGTAGCGGGCCTCGAGCCACGGCACGTCGCACTTGCCGCCGTCCGGGGTCGGGCCGGGCTCGCGTTCCTCGAAGGCCACCACCAGCTCCTCCTTGGTGCCGAACACGACGTCGCTGTCCAGGAACTCCGCCCCCTCCCGGAACAGGTGGGTGATCAGCGGGGCGTACCCGTCGACGGCGAGCAGGAAGTGCACGTGGGCGGGCCGGAAGTGGCTGATCCCCGTCCTCCCGATGAGGTCGCCGACGGGCCCGTCCATCGGGATCGAGTAGCCCTTCGGGGCGATGGTGCGCAGGCAGTAGGAGCCGTCCGCGCGGGTCGTGTACCTCGCCCGCAACCGGGCCTCGTCGACCTCCGGCAGCTGGGCCTCGTAGACGCCGTCGGCGTCGGACTGCCAGACGTCGAGCACGGCACCGCCGACGGGCGTGCCGTCGAGCGCCGTGACGGTGCCGCTGAGGTAGAGCGGGGTGCCGGGCAGGCCGTCGGACATGTCGCCGCCGAACTCCAGCTCGGGCGAGCCGTCGATGTGGAACGGGCCGAGCACGGTCGCCGGGGTGGCGGCCGGGTCGAGCCGGTTGTTCATCTGCACGACCAGCATGGACAGCCCCAGCACGTCCGAGGCGAGGATGAACTCCTCGCGCTTCTCGTCGCTGATCTGCCCGGTCGCGGTCAGCCACTTCATCGCGGCCATCCACTCGGCCTCGGTCAGCCGCACCTCGCGGGCGAAGTCGTGCAGGTGCCGCACCAGCGCCGTGAGCACCTCGCGGGTGCGCGGATCACGCGCCGTGGCCCAGCGCTCCACCGCGAGGTCGGTGATGTTCTCCTCGGTGACCAGCTTCATCGCTGCCTCCCGCTCTCGCCGGGACCGTCAGGACGGTCGGTAGGGGTCCGGGTCGACCGGCCTGTTGTGCAGGTCGACGGACAGGAAGATGTCGTTGCCCACGGGATGGCGGAGCTCCTCGGCGAGCTGGCCGATGAGCCCGGCGGTGCGGGCGAGCAGCGCGAAGCCGCGCAGCAGCTCCAGCGGCAGGCCGAGGTCGGCCAGCGCGGCGCCGCAGACCCCGGCGCCGTTGAGCGGCAGGGTCCGCCCGAGGACCTGGGGGTGGACGCGCCCGATCGCCGCGAACAGCTCCAGATGCGGCCCGACCAGGTCCTCCTCGCGGGCGATGGCGTAGAGCCGCCGCGTGCGCGGGTCGCCGTCCTTGTGCACGTGGTGGCCCAGCCCGGGGACGAACCTCCTCGCCTCGCGCTGCTCCCGCACGATCGGCAGGGCGATCTCGTCCCAGCCGGCCTCGTCCGTCGGGAGCCGTTCCGGTAGCCGCTCGTGCAGGAACCGGCCGCAGTCCTCGGTCACGCCGAGGAACCGCGATCCGCCGCCGAGCAGCCCCGCGGCCAGCGCGCCCTGGACGGAGTCCGGGGCGGACAGATAGGTCAGCCGGGTGACGATCGCGGTCGGGGTGAAGCCGTGGTCGGCCAGCGCGGCGAGCACGGCCTCGAACACCCGGGTCTCGCCCTTGCTCGGGCGACGCTGGGTGGCCAGCCAGAAGGCGAGCTCGCCGAACCCGACCTGGCCCATCACGTCGTCGGCCAGGTCCTGGCCGAGCAGGGTGATCTTCTCCCGCGACGCCGCGCCCAGCGCGGTCGGGTATTCGCGTTCAGTCATGCTCGGCGAGCCACTTCCTCAGTTCGGCGCCGTGCTCGTCGAGCTCCGGCGGGGGGAGCCGGTAGACCGCCGGGGTGGCGGAGAACCGGATCGGGTGCCGGGTGGTGGGCACCGCACGATCACCCTCCCCGACGGCGACGACGGGGTCGAGGCCGAAGCGTTCGGCCATCGCGAAGCCGCCGTCGATGGTCTGGATCGGCCCGGACGGCACGCCGGCCGCGGTCAGCAGGTCGAACCACTCCACGGCGGTCTTCTGCCGGAGCCGCTCCACGAGGACCGGCCGCAGCTCCTCGCGGTTGGCGGTGCGGTCGGCGTTTCGGGCGAAGCGCGGGTCGTCGGCGACCTCCGGGATCCCGAGCACGCCGCAGAGCTTGCGGAACTGGGAGTCGTTGGCCGCGGCGACGATCAGGTCGTCGTCCGCGGTGGGCAGGGGCTCGTAGGGGAACACGCTGGGGTGGGCGTTGCCCATCCGGTAGGGCACGGTGCCGGAGGCGACCCAGGCCGAGCTGTGGTTGACCAGGCCGGTCAGCGCCGAGGACAGCAGGTTGACCTCGACGTGCTGGCCCTCGCCGCCGCGGTCGCGGTGGCGCAGCGCGGCGAGGATGCCGATCGCGGCGTGGTTGCCGGCCATCACGTCGAACACCGAGATCCCGGCCCGGTACGGCGGCCCGTCCGCGTCGCCCGTGAGCGACATGAGCCCGGACATGGCCTGCACCATCAGGTCGTAGCCGGGCACGTCCCGGCCGGGGCCGGAGCCGAACCCGCTGATCGAGGCGTAGACGACGCCGGGATTGGTCTCGCGCACGGTGTCGTAGTCCAGGCCGAAGCGGGCCATCCCGCCCGGCTTGAGGTTCTCGATGACGACGTCGGCGCGGCGGGCGAGCTCGCGGGCGGCGGCCAGGTCCGACTCGTCCCGCAGGTCCAGGGCGATCGAGCGCTTGCCCCGGTTGATCCCCAGGAAGTAGGTCGACACGCCCTCGCGCACCGGGGGCATCCAGGTCCGGGTGTCGTCGCCGGCCGGGCCCTCGACCTTCACCACCTCGGCGCCCAGGTCCGCCAGCAGCATCGTGGCGTACGGGCCGGCGAGGATCCGGGAGAAGTCCGCCACCAGCAGCCCGGCCAGTGGGCCGCCGGTCGTCGGCTCGGGCGCGGTGTCCATCCGGTGCCCTCCTGTCCGCTCTACGGACAATCGTCCGTGACGCTCCGGATTCTTCGTCCTGCCGGGCGCGCCGTCAAGCGGGGCGCGACGAGCCGGGGACCGTGATGTGCGGGACGGTCTCCAGCCGCGCGAAGTCCGCGCTGATCTCCCCGGCCGTGTGCAGCAGCAGCGGCAGGTGGTGTTCGAGCAGGTGCTCCACGGTGGTCTCCGCGGCGTGGCAGTTGACGTTGACCCCGGCGATCACCCGGCCCGAACCGTCGCGCAGCGGCGCCGCCACCGAGCGGATGCCGGGGGCGAGCTGCTCGTCGGTGAGGGCCCAGCCGCGGGCGCGCACCTCGCGCAGCACCGCGTCCCGCTCCGCCCGGTCGGGCTGCCAGCGGGGCACCAGGCCGGACCGGGTGGGCTCGGCGAGCACGCGTTCCAGCTCGTCGGGCGGGAGGGCGGCGAGCTGGACCTTGCCCAGCGAGGTCTGCAGCGCGGGGAATCGGGTGCCGATCTGCACCGCCAGGGACACGATCTTGGGCACGGACACGCGCGCGACGTAGACGATGTCCGAGCCGTCGAGCTGCGCGATCGAGCAGGACTCGTTCGTGCGCTCGACCAGCCGCTCGAGGTGCGGGCGGGCGACCTCCCACAGCCCGGTCGACCGGACGTAGGCCACGCCCAGGTCCAGCACGCGCGGGGTGAGCGCGAAGCCGCGCTCCTCGGCGCGGACGTAGCCGAGCTCGGCGAGGGTGAGCAGGATCCGCCGGGCCGTGGGCCGGGCCAGGTCCGCGGCGGCGGCCACCTCGGCCAGCGACATCACCGGCCGGCCGGGCCGGAAGGCCGTGATGACCTCCAGCCCCCGGGCCAGGGCCTCGATGAAGTCCGGGCCAGTTCCCTCGCGTGGCATGCGTACCCCCGTCCCGCCGCGTGCGGCGCCCACCGTAGCCCGGCCGCGTCCGCTGGCCGGACAGGACGGGCAGGTGCGGGACCACGGTCCGGGACCGGAGTGATTGACACCGCACACGGGCTCGACCACAGTAGCCCGCACACGCTGCTGACCGACAGGCGGACGTCGGTCCGAAGATCGCGAGGGAGCGAGCCGATGAGCGAGTCGACCGAGGGGCGCCCGATCGTCCTCCGCGGCGGGACCGTGCTGACGATGGACCGCGACAAGCGCGTGCTGGGCGGGCAGGACGTGCTCGTCGCCGACGGCCGGATCGCCGCGCTCGGCCCGGACCTCGAGGTACCCGAGGGCACCGTCGAGATCGACGCGACCGGCGGCGTCGTCATGCCGGGGATGATCGACACGCACCGGCACATGTGGCAGACGGCCATGCGCGGGTACGGCGCCGACTGGACGCTGACGCAGTACTTCGTCTGGTACTACCTCGAGTGGGGCACGGCGTTCCGGCCCGAGGACGTGTACGCGGGCAACCTGCTCTCCGCGCTCGAGGCCCTCGACGCCGGCGTCACCACCACCGTCGACTGGTCCCACGGCCTGCAGACGGTCGACCACGCCGACGCCGCCGTCGACGCGCTGCGCTCCGTGCCCGGCCGGTTCGTGCTCGCCTACGGCAATATCCAGCAGGCGCCCGCCGAGTGGACCGCCGCTCCGGAGTTCCGCGACTTCGTGTCCCGCCGCCGGGACGACCTGTTCGGCTTCCAGATGGCCTTCGACGTGACCGGGGACCCGGCCTTCCCGGAGAGGCCGGCCTTCGAGGTGGCCCGCGAGCTGGGGGCGCCGGTCACCACGCACGCCGGCGTCTGGGGCGCGACGAACGACGACGGCATCCGGCTCATGCACGAGCACGGCTTCATGACGCCCGAGTCGGTCTACGTGCACGCCGCGACCCTGTCGGCGGACTCGTACCACCGGATCGCGGCCACCGGCGGCTCCGTGTCGGTGTCCACCGAGAGCGAGCAGAGCGCGGGCCAGGGCTACCCGCCCACCTGGGCGCTGCGGCTGCACGGCATCCCGGTGTCGCTGTCCATGGACACCTCGGTGTGGTGGAGCGGCGATCTGTTCTCCGCCATGCGCACCACCCTGGGCGCGGACCGCTCGCGCGAGCACCTCGAGGCGCACGCCAAGGGGAACACCGTCACCCACGCCGCGCTGCGCGCCGAGCAGGTCGTGGAGTGGGCGACGCTCGGCGGGGCCCGGGCCCTGGGCCGCGAGGCCGAACTGGGCAGCCTCGAGGTGGGCAAGCAGGCCGACGTCGTGCTGCTCCGCAACGAACACTCGCCGGCGATGTTCCCGCTGCTCCACCCCTACGGGCACGTGGCCTTCCAGGCCCAGCGCGGCGACGTCGACACCGTGCTGGTGGGCGGCCGGATCGTGAAGCGCGGCGGGCGGCTGGTCGACGTCGACCTGGCGGCGGCGCGGGCCACCGTGGAGCGGACCGTCGAGCACCTGCGGTCCACCCTCGGCGAGGAGGCCTGGGCGCAGGGCATGAACCCGGACGTGCCCGAGACGAAGATCCTCGACAACCCGTACACCTACACCGACTACCAGAGCGCCGCCACGCACGGCGGCTGAACCCGGATCGCCCGACCGTCCCGTGCCCGGGCCGGGTCGCCGTAGGGTCGGGCGCATGCGGGTCCTCGTCGCGAGCATCGCCGCCCACGGCCACACCTACCCGCTGCTGCCGTTCGCGATCGCGGCCCGCGCGGCCGGGCACGACGTGTCCTACGCGACCGCGCCGAGCTTCCACCCGCTCGTCGAGCGGCTCGGGTTCCGGCCGGTCGCGGCGGGCGGGGAGATCGGCGAGGCGTTCGGGAAGGTCTGGGCGGAGTCGGGGAGGGACCCGAGCGCCCGGTTCTCCACGCCGCCCGACGAGGTGATGGCGATGGCCGGGCGGGTGTTCGGCGAGGTCCTGGCGCGCCGCACCGCGGCCGATCTCGCGCCGGTGCTGCCGGAGCTGCGCCCGGAGGTCGTGGTGCACGAGGCGGGCGACCTGGGTGCCGGGCTCGCGGCGAAGGTGGCCGGGGTGCGCGGCCTGTGCCACGGCTTCGGCCGGGTGGCCGGCGGGAAGATGCTTGCACGCGCCGGCGACCACGTCGCCGGGCTCGCCGCTGAGCTGGGGCTGGACCCCGCCGCCGTCGCCGGGCCCGGCCTCGGCGACCCCTTCCTCGACATCTGCCCGCGGACCCTGCAGGACCCGGCCTTCCTCGCCGCGTTCACCCCGGACCGGGCGCCCCGGGTGCCGCTGCGTCCGGTGCCCTTCGCCGAGCCCGCGCCGCTCCCGGCGTGGGTGACCGAGCCCGGCCCGCCGCTGGTCTACCTCACCCTGGGCACGGCGTTCGCCGAGGGCGGGGTGCTGCGCACCGCGATCGCGGGGCTCGGCCGGCTGCCCGCCCGGGTGCTCGTGGCCGCGGGACCCCGGATCGACGCCGCGCAGGTCGGCGACCTGCCGGACAGCGTGCGCGTCGAGCAGTGGGTGCCGCAGGCGGAGGTGTTGCCGCACGCCGCACTCGTGGTGCATCACGGCGGCTCGGGCACCACGCTCGGCGCGCTGGCCTCCGGGGTGCCCCAGCTGGTCCTGCCGCAGGGCGCCGACCAGTTCGACAACGCCGAGGCCGTGGTGACGGTCGGGGCCGGACGACGGTTGCTGCCCGGCGAGGCGACCGTCGAGGCCGTCGCCGATGTCGCGGCGGCGCTGCTGGCCGACCCGGGTCCGCGAGCGTCGGCCGCCGGAACTGCCCGCGAGATCGCCGCGATGCCCTCGCCCGCCGAGGTCGTCGCCGAGCTGCTCGACTGAGGAGGGTCGGTCAGGCGGGGCAGGGCTCCGGCTGCGGGGCGGGCGCGTCCTGCGGCGCGGGCGCGGCGTTCCGGAGGGCCACGGCGGCGACGACGCTGATCACCACCGCGACGCAGCCCGCGGCGAACGAGGTGACCTGCATGCCGGTCACGAACGCCTCGCGGGCCACCCCGAGCAGCTCGCCGCCGACGGGCGCCGGCAGCTCGGCCGCCACGCGCGCGGCCCCGCCCAACGTGTCCTCGGCGGCGGCCGCGGCCTCCACCGGGACCCCGGCGGGCAGCGCGTCGGCGATCCCGCCGCGGTAGAGCGCCACGCCGATGCTGCCGAGCACGGCGATCCCGAGCGCCCCGCCCAGCTCGGCGGCCGTTTCGGAGATGCCCGACGCCGCGCCGGCCTTCTCCGCCGGCGCCGAGCCGACCACCATCTCCGTGGTCAGGCCGAACACCGGGCCCATCCCGAGCGAGATGACGACCGAGGCGAGGACCAGCGCGCCCAGGCCCTGCTGCGCGGTGACCGTGGTGAGCACGAACATCCCGGCGGCCGCGCAGGCCAGCCCGCCCGCGACGACGTGCGCCGGCCGCACCCCGCCGAGCACCCGGGGCGCCAGCTGGGAGGCGATCACGAACGCCGCCGCCGACGGCAGCGACCACAGCCCGGCCTCCAGTGCCGCCTGCCCCAGCACGAGCTGCAGGTACTGCGCGACGAAGAGGAAGTAGCTGATCATCACGAAGATCGCGAGGAAGTTGACGGCCAGCGCCGCGGTGAACCGGCGGTGCCGGAACAGCCGCACGTCGATCATGGGGTCGGCGAGCCGGCGCTGCCGCCGCACCCACAACGTCCCGACCGCGATGCCGACGGCGATCGCGACGAACGCGCCCGTCCCCGGGCCGTGCTCGGCGATCCGCTTCACGCCGAACACCGCGGCCAGCAGCGCGACGACGGACATCGCGGCGCTGAGCACGTCGAGCCGGCCCGCGTCGGGGTCGCGGGACTCGGGCAGCACCCGGGGCCCGACGACCAGCAGCGCGCCCATCACGGGCAGGGCCAGCAGGAACACCGAGCCCCACCAGAAGAACTCGAGCAGCACGCCGCCCAGGACCGGGCCGATCGCGCTCCCCGCCGAGAAGGCGCCGATCCAGAACCCGACGGCGACCGACCGCTCCCGCGGGTCGCGGAACATGTGGAAGATCAGCGACAAGGTGGACGGCGCGATGGTCGCGCCGGACAGCCCGAGCAGCGCCCGGCTCGCGATCAGCATCTCCGGGGAGGTGGCGAAGGCCGCCAGCACCGAGGTGAGCCCGAAGGCGGCGGCGCCGACGAGCAGCAGCCGCCGCCGGCCGATCCGGTCGCCGAGGGTGCCCATCGTGACCAGCGCGCCGGCGACCATGAAGCCGTACACGTCGACGATCCACAGCAGCTGGCTGCTCGACGGTTGCAGGTCCGCGCTGACCTGCGGGAGCGCGAGCTGCAGCACCGTCAGGTCCATGACGTAGAGCAGGCAGGCCAGGGCGAGCACGGCCAGGCCGGTCCACTCCCGGCGGCCCGCCCGCGCGGGCGAGGTGGTCGGTCCGGTCGGCGTGCTCATCGGGGTCTCCTTCCGCGGGCCACGGAAGGACCGACCGCCGCGGGCCCCCGAACTCATCGGGTCCCGGCCGGGGTCAGCCGGCGGGCGCGACCACGGCCTCGAGGAGGTACACGCCCGCGGCGCCGGCGAGCAGCGCGGCCAGCAACGCCGTGACGACGACCAGCCACGGCCCGGCGCCGCCGGTGGGCCGCGCGGCCCCGGCCGGTCGCGGCGCGACGAAGCGGGGCGCGGCCCAGGGCTCGCGCGCGTTGCAGCCCCAGCCCGACGCACCCCATGAGTGCGCGTCCTCCCGCACGGCCCCGTCCACCATCACGCCTCCCCGTGCGGCGACCCGTCCGGGTCACCGTCCGGGGATTCGTCACGCACCGAGACGATCGTTACGCCGGATGGTGCAACCGGGCCCGGCGTACCCAGAACTGATGACGCCGGCCGGTGGTGACACGTGACGGCCGGTCCGCGCCGTCAGGGCGGCTCGGCACCGGCTCGGTACCGGCTCGGTATCGGCTCAGCGCTCGGGCACCTCGCGGCGGATCTCGTCGAGCCAGATCCGCGCGGACATGTCCGAGGGCGCCCGCCAGTCCCCGCGCGGGGAGAGCGACCCGCCCGCGGAGACCTTCGGGCCGTTCGGCAGCGCGCTGCGCTTGAACTGGCTGAAGGAGAAGTACCGCTGCGCGAACACCTCGATCCAGTGCCGGATGTCGGCCATCCCGTAGCTCGGGCGCTCGTCCTCCGGGAACCCGGGCGGCCACGGTCCCTTCGCCGGGTCGTGCCAGGCGTGCCACTGCAGGAACGCGATCTTCGCCGGCCGCAACCCGTACCGCAGGTGGTAGAACAGCGTGAAGTCCTGCAGCGAGTACGGCCCCACCTTCGCCTCGCTGCTCTGGACCTCCTCGTCCTCCCCGCTCGGCACGAGCTCCGGGGTGATCTCGGTGTCCAGGACGTCCGTGAGGACCTCGCCCACCTCCTCCTCGAACAGCTTCGAGGAGACGACCCAGCGGATGAGGTGCTGGATCAGGGTCTTCGGCACGCCGCCGTTGACGTTGTAGTGCGACATCTGGTCGCCCACGCCGTAGGTGGACCAGCCCAGCGCCAGCTCGGAGAGGTCGCCGGTGCCGAGCACGATGCCGTTCCGCTGGTTCGCCGCGCGGAAGAGGTAGTCCGTACGCAGGCCGGCCTGGACGTTCTCGAAGGTCACGTCGTAGACCGGCTCGCCGGAGGAGAACGGGTGGCCGAGGTTGCGCAGCATCAGCCGCGCGGTCTCGGTGATGTCGAGCTCCTCGAAGGTCACGCCCAGCGCCTCGGCCAGCCGGTAGGCGTTGCCCTTCGTCCGGTCGCCCGTGGCGAAGCCGGGCAGGGTGAACCCGAGGATGTCGCTGCGCGGGCGGCCCGCCCGGTCCATCGCGCGCGCGGCGACGATCAGGGCGTGCGTGGAGTCGAGGCCGCCGGACACGCCGATGACGACCTTCGGCTGGCCGATCGCGCGCAGCCGCTGCTCCAGCCCGGAGACCTGGATGTTGTAGGCCTCGTAGCAGTCCAGCTCGAGCCGGGACTCGTCGGCGGGCACGAAGGGGAAGCGCTCCACCTCGCGACGCAGACCGAGGTCGCCGCGCGGCGGGTCGAGCCGGAACTCGACCCGCCGGAAGGCCTCGACCCGGGCGGCGTGGTGGCGGCGGTTGTCGTCGAACGTCCCCATCCGCAGGCGCTCGGCGCACAGCCGCTCGAGGTCGACGTCGGCGATCGACTGGCGCGCCCCCTTCGGGAAGCGCTCGGTCTCCGCGAGCTGCACCCCGTTCTCGAAGATCATCGTCTGCCCGTCCCACGCGAGGTCGGTCGACGACTCGCCCTCGCCCGCCGCGGCGTAGACGTAGGCGGCCAGGCAGCGCGAGGACTGGCTGCGGCACAGCAGCTTCCGGTCCTCGGCGCGGCCCACCGTGATCGGGCTGCCGGAGAGGTTGGCCAGCACCGTCGCCCCGGCGAGCGCGGCCTCGGCCGACGGCGGGACCGGCACCCACATGTCCTCGCAGATCTCCACGTGCAGCACGAAGCCCGGCACGTCGGCGGCCTCGAAGAGCAGGTCGGGCCCGATCGGCACCTCCTGACCGCCGATCCGGATCGTGCCGGTGAGGTCGTCGCCGGGGCCGATCTGGCGCCGCTCGTAGAACTCCCGGTAGGTGGGCAGGTAGGACTTCGGTGCCACGCCGAGGACTCGCCCGCGGTGGACGACCACGGCGCAGTTGCGCACGCGCTGCCGGTACCGCAGCGGCGCGCCCACCACGAGCACGGGAAGGAGGTCGGCCGAGCCGGCCACGACCTCGTCGAGCGCCTCGACCACCGAGTCGAGGAGCGTGTCCTGCAGGAAGATGTCCTCGATCGAGTAGCCGGTCAGGGTCATCTCGGGGAAGATCGCGAGACCGACCCCCTCCGCGTCCATCGCCCGCGCCGTCTCCAGCACGGCGGCGGCGTTCGCCGGCGGGTCGGCGATCGTGGTGCGTATCGTGCACGCGGCCGTCCGCAGGAAGCCGTGCCGGTAGACCGAGTAGAAGTCCTCCACACCGGCAGTCTGCCCCAGCTGATCGACCCGTAATCCCGCGCCCGCCGTCGCACCGGACCGCCGCCCTCGACGGTGGGAGCGTGCCAGGGGTGACCTTCGATCCGGGCGCCCGGTGGTGATGCTCCTCCCGCCCGGACACGATGCCTGGTGCGTGGGCGAGGAGGCGTGCACGTTCGTGGAGTTCTCCCGCGGCTACGACTCCTGCACCTGACCGTTAGGCTGCCCGGATGGCGGTCGCGGGGGGCGTCCCGGTGGGGACCGAGCGGCGCCAGCTGTCCGAGCACGTCGCGATGGTCGTCCGGGAGGCGATCATGTCCGGCGAGCTCCGCGGGGCGGACTACCTGCGCACCGAGCAGCTCGCCGAGCGCCTCGGCGTGAGTGCCACCCCCGTGCGCGAGGCGCTCATGGTGCTGCACAGCGAGGGCGCGGTGCGCTGGGAGCCCCGCCGCGGGTTCCGCGTGGTGCCGCTGACCGAGCGGGACGTCGTGGACATGTTCGCCGTGGCCGCCTTCATCGAGGGCGAGCTCGCGGCACGCGCGGTCGACCTGCTGCCCGACGCCGAGGTGGCCCGGCTCCACGAGCTTCAGGCGGTGCTGGCCGACGCCGCGCGGGTGGGCGACCCGGAGGAGGTCTTCCGGACCAACCACGAGATCCACTCGGCGATCAACCGGCCCGGCCTCTCCGCGCGGCTGCAGACCCAGCTCACGATGTCGCTGAAGTACCTGCCGCGCAGCCATTACGGCCGGGTGGACGGCTGGGTGGAGGCCTCGGTGCGCGACCACGGGCCGGTGCTCGCGGCGCTGGCCGCCCGGGACGCGGAGGCGGCCCGGACGGCCATGCGCGACCACATGCTGCACATCGGCGAGCTGCTGCGGGCCCACCTGGACCGCGCGGGGGTCTTCGGCTCCTGAGGCGGAGCCGACCCTCGGCCCTGAGGCGGGGCCGGCTCCTCAGCTCCTGATCGTGGCCGTCGAGACGTCCCACAGCCGCTCGGCGGACTCCGGGTCCACGGCGTAGTCCGCCACGCCCCGGTCGGTGCCCGGCACGTGCGGCCCGGCCTCGGTGCAGTCCTCGAAGTACCGCCCGCCGATGCCCTCCACCAGCGGCGACGCGGCGAGCAGCACCGAGGTCGCGGCTCCCTGCTCCGGCGTCTTCCAGCCCGTCGCGGCGCCCCGCTGCTCGAGCGAGGCGAGCTCCGCCGGGCCGAGGTGGCGTTGCAGGTTGGTGCGGATCCCGCCCGGGCTGAGCGCGTTCACGTGGATCCCGTCGCCGCCCCACTGCCGGTTGGCCTGGACCGCGAACAGCACGTTCGCGGTCTTGGACTGCCCGTACGCGGTCCACGGGTCGTAGGCGCGGCCGTGGAAGTGGACGTCGTCGAACACGACCGGCGAGCGCAGGTGCGCCGCCGAGGACACCGAGACCACCCGCGCCCCGTCCGCGGCGACGAGCGCCGGGAACAGGCCGGTGGCCAGGGCGAAGTGCCCGAGGTGGTTGGTCGCGAACTGCAGCTCCCACTGGTCCGCGGTCCGGGTCAGCGGCGCGGCCATCACCCCGGCGTTGAGGACCAGCATGTGCAGCGGGCCGTCCCAGTTGGCCACGAAGGCGCGCACGGACGTGCGGTCGGTGAGGTCGAGCCGGGCGACGGAGACGAGCTCGTTGCCCGTGCTGCGGGTGATCTCGGCGGCGATGGCCACGCCGGCGTCGAGGTCGCGGACGGCGAGGGTCACGCAGGCGCCGGCGGAGGCCAGCGCGCGGGCGGTCTCCAGGCCGATGCCCGAGGCCGCGCCGGTGACGACGGCGCGACGGCCGCCCAGGTCGAGGCCGGCGACGATCTCACCGGCGGTGGTGTCGGCCCCGAACGGGCCGGTGAAGGGGCGGGAGATCGAGGGGGTGAACGTGGCGGTCATGGGAACCCCTTCCGCGGTCGAGGCGCGTCCGGCACGGGTGCCGGGCGCGTAGAGTGCAACCGGAGCTGCCTCCGGTCCGAATTCGGACCAAGCGGAGGCTGTTCCGGTTAGCTGGAGAATGTGACGCAGGTCACGTCAGGAGGCGGCGTCGTGCCGGAGTCGGGACGGCCGCTGCGTGCGGACGCGCGGCGCAACCGCGAGCGGCTGCTGGAGGTGGCCGTCGAGGCCTTCTCCCAGCCCGGGCGGGACGTCTCGCTGGAGGGCATCGCGAAGGCGGCGGGCGTCGGGATCGGCACCCTGTACCGGCACTTCCCCACCCGGGAGGCGCTGGTCGAGGCCGCGTACCGCAGCGAGGTCGCCCGGCTCTGCGACGCCGTGCCGGGCCTGCTCGAGGCCGAGCCGCCGGACCGCGCGATGCGGACCTGGATGGACCGCTTCGTCGACTACATGACGGCCAAGCGCGGGATGGCGGACACCCTGCGGGCGATCGTCGCGACCGGCGGCAACCCGTACGCCGAGACCAAGGCGCGGATGCGGGAGGCGGTCGGGGCGTTCCTCGAGGCCGGCGCCGAGGAGGGCACCCTCCGCTCGGACGTCGACCCCGGGGACGTCCTCGCCGCGCTGTCCGGGATCACCCTCTCGGCGGGTGCGCCGGAGCAGCGCGAGCAGGCCGGGCGGCTGCTGGACCTGGTGATGGACGGGCTGCGCCCCCGCACCTGAGCTATCGGGGAGCCAGGGCCTCCACGGTCGCGACCGGGTCCCCGCCGCCGAGCGGCGCCAGCACGGGGGTGCTCACCCCCGCCTCGACGTAGGCCTCCACCTGCTCGCGGACGGACGCCGCAGGTCCGTGCAGCACCAGCCGGTCGACGACCTCGTCGGGGATCGCCTCGAGCGCGCCGCGCCGGTCCCCGTCCGCCCACAGCTTCCACATCGGGCCGAGCTCGGTGCGGCCCAGCCACTGGTGGAAGGCCTTGTAGACCGGCACGTTCAGGTACGCGGCGGCGAGCCGCCGGCCGATCGCCCGCGCCCGTTCCGGCTCGGCGTCGGGCACCACGAAGATCCGGGCGACGATCTCGGCCGCCGGCTTGCCGTACTCGCGCACGTGCGGGGCGACGGCGCGGACGTCGTCGGCCGTGAGCCAGTTGACGATCGCCCCGTCGCCCTCCCGCCCGGCGAGCCGGAGCATCCCCGGCCGCAGGGCCGCGACCAGCACCGGGGGCACCTGCTCGGGCAGCTCGCCCAGCCGGAAGCCGCGCACCGAGAACGAGGCCCAGTCCTCCGCCACCCGCTCGCCGGCGAACGCCGTGCGGAGGAACCGCAGGGTGTCCCGCACCCGGGCGTAGGGCTCGGTGAAGGGGATGCCGTTCCAGCCCTCGACGATCACGTCCGACGAGCTGCCGATGCCCAGCGCGAACCGGCCGGGCGCCAGGTTGGCGAGGGTGGCCGCGGACTGGGCGAGCAGGGCGGGGCCGCGGGTGAAGGCCGGGACGATCGCGGTGCCGAGCCGCAGGGCGGGCGCCCACTGCGCGGCCAGGACCAGCGGGGTGAAGGCGTCCGTCCGGTCCGCCTCGGCGCTCCACGCGTCCGTGTAGCCGAGGTCCGGGAGCCGTTCGACGACCGCGCGCTGCTCGCGGAGCGGGAGGCCGGAGAGCGGCAGGGTGATACCCCAGCGGTCGGGCACGGGCTACCTCCACGAACGACGGTGATCGTCTCCGACGCTAGTTCGGCCGGGCCCTCCGGCGCCACCACGGGCGGCGCGGCGGTGCGGGCGGCTCCGGTGGCGGCGGCACCGGCGGCTCCTGGTCGCGGGCCCGGCGCAGCGCCTCGGTGCCCGCCGCCCGATGGCCCCGCCAGGCCTCGACGGCGGCCTCGGGATCAGCCCGGCGCAGCGGCAGCCGCGGGCCGTCCGGGGCGCGCAGGGAGGCGACGATCCGCGCGTTCAGGTCGGCCACGAAAGCGCGCACGGCCTGCTCGGTCGGCAGGTCGCGAACGGTCTCCGGGAGCCGCTCGACCTCCTTGCGCAGCTGGATCGGGGTGGGCAGCAGGGCGTCGGACGGCATGCCCTCGCGGCGCAGGTAGCCCTTGATCCACCAGTTCTCGTCCGCGTCGGCCAGGTTCGGCAGCGGCTTGCCCTTGCCGGGCAGGTCGTCGAACGCGCCGCGTTCGGCGGCCTCGCGGATGGCCTTCTCGACGGCGGACTCGTAGCGCATGGAGCACCCCCGTTCCCACGGTAGGCGATGAGTCCGGGGCCCGCGGCCGGTCTGCCCTGCGACGAGACCGGAGGTCGGCCGATGACCCGCACGCCCCGTACGGCCCTCACGACCCGCACGCCCGAGCCCGTGACCGAGTTCGACGGCCGCTACAGCGCACCGGCCGCGCAGCCGACACCGTGGCGGACCACCCGCGCCCGGCTGGCCGAGGCGCCGCTGTACTGGCTGTCGACGATCCGGCCCGGGGGCCGGCGCCCGCACGTCACGCCGCTGATCGCCGTGTGGCACGAGGAGGCGCTGTACTTCTGCACCGGCGCGGGGGAGCGGAAGGCGCGCAACCTCGCGCGGACCACCGGTTGCGTGGTGACGACCGGGTGCGACGACCTGGACCGCGGGCTCGACGTCGTGGTCGAGGGCGAGGCCGTGCGCGTCACGGACACCGCGCGGCTGCAGGCCGTCGCCGACGCCTACGTCGCGAAGTACGGCCGGGAGTGGCACTTCGACGTCGCCGACGACGGTACGTTCGTCGGCGACGGCGGCCCCGCGCTCGTGTTCGCCGTGGCCCCCGAGACCGTGTGGGCCTTCGCCAAGGGCACCTACGGGCAGACCCGGTACCGCTTCTGAGCTGCCGGCGAACGGCACTCTCGCTCCTTCCTGGTGAGCGAGGGTGTCGCCCGTTCGCCTCAGGACAGCGCGTCGGCCACGGCCTCGAGGCCCCGGGAGTCCCCCTGCACGAGGATCGTGTCGACGACCGTCTCCTCCCAGGCGGCGAGCTCCGCGCGGATCTTGTCCTTCGGCCCGACCAGCGCGACGTCCTCGACCATCGCCGTGGGCACCGCCGCCACCGCCTCCTTCTTCCGGCCCTCCAGGTACAGCTCCTGGATCCGGGCGCACTCGGCCTCCCGGCCCATGCGTACGAAGACCTGGTTGTGGAAGTTGGCGTCCTTGGCGCCCATCCCGCCGACGTACAGGGCGAGGAAGGGCCGGACGCGGTCGGCGGCGCGCTCCACGTCGTC
The DNA here is from genome assembly GCF_042658055.1 of Pseudonocardia lutea. NCBI lineage: Bacteria > Bacillati > Actinomycetota > Actinomycetes > Pseudonocardiales > Pseudonocardiaceae > Pseudonocardia > Pseudonocardia lutea. The sequence continues at coordinate 8,986 of NZ_JBHSQK010000061.1, read as the reverse complement.
GTCGACGAGGACGGGCAGGGAGGCCTGGACCCGGAAGTCCTCGGGGGTGCGGCGGGCGCCCGGACGGGCGAAGCCCTCGGCGAGGGCCTCGCGGTAGAACGCGTCCGTCTTGGGGGAGAAGAACAGCGGCAGCCAGCCGTCGGCGATCTCGGCGGCGAGCGCCACGTTCTTGGGGCCCTCGGCGGCGAGGTAGATCGGCAGGTCCGCGCGGCGCGGGTGCACGGTGGAGCGCAGCGGCTTGCCCAGCCCGGCGCCGCCGTCGACCGGGAGGCGGTAGAACTCGCCGTCGAAGGACACGGGCTCCTCGCGGGCCAGGACCTTCCGCACGATCGCGATGTACTCGCGGGTGCGGGCCAGCGGCCGGGGGTAGCGCTGCCCGTACCAGCCCTCCACCACCTGCGGGCCCGAGGCGCCGAGGCCCAGCACGAAGCGGCCGCCGGAGAGGTGGTCCAGGGTCAGCGCGGCCATCGCGGTCGCGGTCGGCGTGCGCGCCGACATCTGCAGGATGTTGGTGCCCAGCGTGACCCGGCTGGTCGCGGCGCCCCACCAGGCCAGCGGGGTGAGGCAGTCCGAGCCGTACGCCTCGGCCGACCACACCGACTCGTAGCCGAGCCGCTCGGCCGCCAGCACCGACTCCTGCGCGCCCGGCGGCGGGCCCGAGGACCAGTAGCCGATGTGGAACCCCAGCCGCATGGCGCCTCCTCGTGTCTCGCGGCGAACCTACCCGGGCGCGATCACCGCCCCCGCCGAGGAGGGCGCGGCCGTGGCCGGTCGGCGCTAGTCTCCGCCGCATGAGCCCGGTCGACGAGATCCTCGCCCAGGTTCCGCTCGGTGACCTCGCGGCCCGCCTGGGCGTCGACGAGGCCACCGCGGAGCACGCCGCCCGCCAGGCGCTGCCCGCCCTGCTCGGCGGCATCCAGGCCAATGCGGAGGACCCCGCGCGGGCCGCCTCGCTCGCGCAGGCCGTGCAGCAGCACGACTCCGGGCTGATCGACGGCGGGGTGGACCTCGGGCAGGTCGACGCGGCGGACGGCGACCGGATCGTCGGGCACGTGTTCGGCGAGCAGCGTCCGCTCGTGGTCAACCAGCTCGGCGGGATCGGTCCGCTCGGCGCAGGTGGTGGCGTCGGCGCGGCGCCGGGCGCGCAGGGGGCGCTCGGCGGGCAGGACGGCTCTGGCCTGATCGCGAAGCTGCTGCCGATCCTGGCCCCGATCGTGATGTCCTACCTGGCCAAGAAGCTGGCCGGCGGGTCCGGGGGCACGGGCGGGCCGCCCGGCGCCGGTGCCGGCTCGGGCGGCGGGCTCGGCGACCTGCTCGGCGGGATCCTCGGCGGCGCGGGCGGAGGGTCCGGGCAGGGCGGGGTCCTCGGCGGGGGCCTGGGCGACCTGCTCGGCGGTCTGCTGGGCGGCGGCCGGAAGTAGCCCTACGGGTCGCCGACCTCGGAGATCGTGTACCGCTTCACGTCCGAGCCGAGGATCTGCGCCTGCTGGCCCTCGGGGGGACCGCTGCCGCGGAAGGCCAGCAGCGGCTCCTCCGCGGCCCAGCGCTCGTAGACGTTGACCCGGCCCGCGTCGACCACGTCGGCGGTGACGGCGAAGTCCAGGCAGCCCTCGGCCCCCCGGGCGAGCTCCACCACCTGCGCGCACCCGGCCACGTAGGCGTCCCGCTCCGCGGGGTCGACGACGAGGTGTCCGGCGACGATCAGCATGTCCTGCCGACCGCCGCCGGACATCGAACTCATCGCGGACTCAGCGGACGGTCCGGCGCAGCACCGGCTTGAGGACCTTGCCCGAGGCGTTGCGGGGCAGCGCGTCGAGCACCAGCAGGCGGGTCGGCTTCTTGTAGGAGGCGAGCCGGGGGCGGCACCACTCGGTGAGGTCCTCGAGTGTCGGCGGAGCGGCCGGGTCCGCCGGCACGACCACGGCGACCGGGGTCTCGCCCCACCTCTCGTGCGGCGCGGCGACCACGGCGACGTCGGCGATCGACGGGTGCCCGGCCAGGACGTTCTCCACCTCGGCGCAGTAGATGTTCTCCCCGCCGGAGATGATCATGTCCTTCTTGCGGTCGACGACGTAGAGGAAGCCGTCGGCGTCCTCGCGCACCAGGTCACCGGAGTGGAACCAGCCGCCGGCGAAGGCCTCCTCCGTGGCCTCGGGCAGGTTCCAGTAGCCCTGCATGAGGTTGGGGCCGCGGTAGACGATCTCGCCGACCTCGCCCTGCGGGACGTCGTTCATCTCGTCGTCGACGATCCGGACGGACACCGCGGGCACCGGCTTGCCGACCGACCCGATCTTGCGGATCGCGTCCTCGCCCTCGAGCACCGTGGTGACCGGGGACATCTCGGTCTGACCGAAGGTGCACACGTTGGGCACGCCGGGGAAGGTCTCGGCCATCCGCTCCAGCAGGGTGACCGACGCCGGCGCCGCGCCCCAGCACATCACCCGCAGGTGGGAGGCGCGCTTGCCCGCCTCGGGCACGCCGACCACGGCCTGCCACTGCGCGGGGACCAGGAACACGTGCGTGACCCGCTCGCGCTCCAGGACGTCGAGCAGCGCCTCGGGGTCGAACTGGCCGCTGGGCTGGATCACCGTGGTGCCGCCGGTCGCGATCAGCGGCGCGATCCCGCCGATCGCGGCGATGTGGAACATCGGCGAGGCGCAGAGGTTGACCTCGTCGTCCCGGTACAGGCGCCAGTAGCGGATCAGCGTCTGGGTCTGCACCGACAGGTTGAGGTGCGAGAGCACCGCGCCCTTCGGCCGCCCGGTGGTGCCGGAGGTGTACATGATCAGCGCCGGGTCGTGCTCGTCGATCGCGACCTCGGGCAGCGGGCGCTCCGGGCCGGCGGCCAGCTCGTCCAGGGACAGCGAGCCGGGCCCGGCCTCGGCCGGGTCGGTCCCGGTGACCAGCACGATCCCGGGGCCGGCGAGCGTGCCGCGGACCTGCGCCGCGAGCGGGGCGAGGTCGGCGTCGACGGCCAAGGCGACCGAGCCGCTGTCGCCGAGGATGAACGCGACCTCCTCGGCGGAGAGCCGGAAGTTCACCGGCACCGCGATGGCACGCAGGGCGTTTGCGGCCAGCACCGCCTCGAGGAACTCGGGCCGGTTGCTCATCAGCACCGCCACCCGGTCGCCCTCGCTGACACCCTGCTCGGCCAGCGCCCCGGCCAGCGCGCGCACCCGCGCACGCAGCCGCGTCCAGGTGATCGGCTCGCCGCGGAAGACCAGCGCGGCGCGGTCGGGCGTCTGGTGGGCGTGCCGGTCGATCTGCGCGATCCAGTGCTGGCCGCTGCCGGGCAGTCGCGGGGACGTCATCGTTCTCCTGGGGTCGCCTGGACGTGGGTCATCCTCCGGCGGCGGGTCCGCCCCGCCGCCGGAGGAGAGCTTGCCCGACCGCGGCCTACCAGTCGGCCTCGGTGTAGCGGACGACTCCGCGCAGGTTCTTCCCGTCGCGCATGTCCTGGTAGCCCTGGTTGATCTCCTCCAGGGTGTAGGTGCGGGTGACGAGCTCGTCGAGCTTGAGCCGGCCGGCCCGGTACTCGTCGAGCAGCCGCGGGATCTGGGTGCGCGGGCTGATGCCGCCGAAGATCGCCCCCTGGATCCGCTTCTGCAGCAGGGCCAGCTCGAACAGCCCGACCTTGGCGTCGACCTGCTGCATGTCCGCGATGGCCGTGACGACGACCTGCCCGCCCTTCGCGGTGAGGTCCAGCGCCGGCTGGATCATGTCGCCCTCGAGCTCGCCGACCGTCAGCGCCACGGTGTCGGCCATGGTGCCCCAGGTGAGGTCGCGCAGCGGCTCGAGCGCCTCGGCCATCGAGGAGAAGGTGTGGGTGGCGCCGAACTCCTGGGCCCACTCGCGCTTGTAGGCCACCGGGTCGACCGCGACGACCATGCGGGCGCCGGCCGCCGCGGCGCCCTGCACGGCGTTGATCCCGACGCCGCCGACGCCGACGACCACCACGACGTCGCCCGCCTTCGTGCCGCCGATGGAGGCCGTGGAGCCCCAGCCGGTGGACACACCGCAGCCGAGCAGGGCCGCGGTGGCCAGGTCGACGTCCTTCTCGATCTTGATGACCGACGACTGGTTCACGCAGACGTACGGCGAGAACGTGCCGAGCAGGCACATCGGCGACACCGGGTTGCCGGACGCGGTGATCCGGAAGGTGTCGTCGGCGATGGCCTTCCCGGTGAGCAGGTTCGCGCCCTGGTCACAGAGGTTCTGCATGCCCTTCGAGCAGGGCTTGCAGACACCGCAGGCGGGGATGAAGCCGAGGACGACGTGGTCGCCCTCCTCCAGCCCGACGACACCGGGCCCGACCTTGGTGATCACGCCGGCGCCCTCGTGGCCGCCCAGCACCGGGTACACGGGCACGGTGTTCGCGCCGGTCCGGACATGCTCGTCGGAGTGGCAGAGGCCGGTCGCGGCCAGCCGGACGTGCACCTCGCCGGCGACCGGGTCGCCGATCTCGATCTCCTCGACCTTCCAGTCGGTGTTCGGCTCGTACAGCAGGGCACCCTTGGTCTTCACAACTTCCTCCGACGCTGGGGGTCTCGGACGACCGCGCGAGTCTCACATGACGACGACGTCACACTCAAGGGTCTTCTTATCGATCGTTCAGGTCCGGACGGGCGCACGGTGGAGGATGAACGCGGACAGCGCGCGCCGACACGAGGCGCTGGCGGCGCGGTTGGGCGCCGCGGCTTGAGCACGCCGTCCGGGTCGTGCCGCCCGGGTCGCGCGGCTGGGTCACCCGGCTGGGTACAGGGTTCCGGTGACCGATCATCAGAGTTCTCGTCAGTTTGACGACGATGCCCTCCTGTGCCGCCTCCGGGGCGGGGCCGAAAGGAGATCGCAAGGTGATCCACCCTGCGTGAACTGCTTCACGGTGCAACACTCCCGCGCATCACACCGCCGGACCGGGAGAGGCCGCCATGGCCACGATGGGTTCACACACCGTCAATCCGGAACGTGTCGCGGGGGTGAACGCCCGCCTCGACCGCCTGCCGGCCTTCGGGCTCTCGCCCGTGGTCTTCGTCGTCGTCGGGGCGTCGTACTTCTTCACCTTCTACGACATCACCGCGATCGGCGTGACGCTGCCCGTGCTGGAGGAGCGCTTCAGGCTCACCGGCGCGGACCTGGCCCTGCCGGTGACGACCAACCTCTTCGCCTACATCGTCGGCGCCTACGTGCTGTCCAGCCTGGCCGACTACATCGGGCGGCGGCGGGCCCTCGCGCTGTCGGTCGTGCTGCTCTCGGTCGGGGCGGTCCTCACCGCGCTGTCCTGGAGCGTGACGAGCCTCGCCGTCTTCCGGGCCGTCACGGGGCTGGGCATGGGGGCGGAGATCGCGCTCGCCGCCACGATCATGACCGAGCTGTCGCCGCCGCGGCTGCGCGGGCGCGGGGTGGCGCTCAACGTCTTCTGGGGCGGCGTCGGGCTGGCGGCCGCGCCGTGGATCGGGCTCGGGCTGATCTCGTGGCTGCCCGCGGACATCGGGTGGCGGGTGGTGTTCGCGCTCGGCGCGCTGGCGATCGTCGTGCTGGTCTTCCTCACCGACCGCTGGGTGCCCGAGTCGCCGCGCTGGCTCGTCCTGCACGGCCGGCCCGATCGGGCGGACGCACTGCTGGACCGCATGGAGAGGCACGTCCGGGCGCGGGGACACGCGCTCCCGGAGCCGCGCCCCGCCGCCGCCGAGGCGGACCTCTCGACCTTCCCGACCTGGGAGCTGCTGCGCCCGCCCTATCTCAGCCGGGTCGTCGTCGTCTTCCTGTTCTGGTTCTTCAGCTACATGGCCGCGTACGCCTACCTGGCCTACCTGCCCACGCTGCTCAAGGCGATGGGCGTCTCGGAGAGCCTGCTCTACAGCGCCATCGGCGACCTCGGGTTCCTCGTCGGCGGGCTGGGGTCGGTGCTGGTCATCGACCGCTGGAACCGCAAGCACTCCGCGGCCGCGGCCGGTGTCGTCGGCATGATCGGCATCGCCCTGATCGCGCTCAGCCACGGGCCGGGGCTGCTGATCGCCGGCGCGTTCCTCGCCGGGATCTGGATCATGGCTCCGGCGCTGGGCTACGCCTACACCTCGGAGGTGTTCCCCACCCGAGCCCGCGCCTCCGGCATGTCCATCGGCGACGGCCTGGGGCACCTCGGCGGAGCGGTGCAGCCCTACATCGTGGTCGCCGGCCTGGCGGCGTTCGGGCCGCGCGGCACGTTCGGGCTGATGATCGCGATGATCGCGGTCGCCGCCGCGATCATCCTGTTCGGCGGCATCCGGACGGCCGGGGACTCGCTGACGGACCTGGCCCGGTGACGGGGGCGTTGACCGGCGCGCCGGGCGCGGGGCAGAGTCGGGGCCCGTGAAGATCGACGCGCGGTTGCGGGACGGCCTCGAGCACGTGGCGGAGGACGCCCGGACCGCCGAGGAGCTCGGCTTCGACGGCGCGTGGAACAGCGAGAACAAGGCCGACGCGTTCCTGCCGATCGCCGTCGGCGCCGAGCACACCACGCGGCTGGAGCTGGGCTCGTCCGTCGCGATCGCCTTCGCCCGCACGCCGATGACGGTCGCCTACCAGGCCGTGGACCTGCAGCGGTTCTCCCGCGGCCGGTTCGTGCTGGGCCTCGGCAGCCAGGTCCGCCCGCACGTCCAGCGGCGGTTCTCGATGCCGTGGTCCAAGCCGGCGGCGCGGATGAAGGACTTCGTCGTGGCGCTGCGGGCGATCTGGCACGCCTGGGACACCGGCGAGCGGCTGCACCACCGCAGCGAGTTCTACGACCACACCCTGATGACGCCGAACTTCGTGCCGCCCGAGAACCCGTACGGGCCGCCCACGGTGTTCCTCGCCGCCGTCGGGCCGCACATGCTGCGCACCACCGCGGAGGTGGCGGACGGGCTGTTCACCCACCCCTTCCTCACCGAGCGGTACCTGCGCGAGGTGATCATCCCCGAGGTCGAGGCCCACCGCGGGGAGGGCATGGCGCCGCTGCAGATCGCGCTGTCGGCGTTCGTCGCGCTCGACGACGCCGACGTCGAGGCCGTCCGCCGGCAGATCTCCTTCTACGGCTCCACGCCCGCCTACCGGCCCGTTCTGGAGCTGCACGGCTGGGGCGACCTGCAGACCGACCTGAACACGCTCTCCAAGCGCGGGAGGTGGGACGAGATGGTCCCGCTGGTCACCGACGAGATCCTGGAGAGCATGTGCTCGGTCGGGACGGAGAAGGAGGTCGCCGCCGACATCCGGCGCCGCTACGGCTCCCTCGCGCACCGGATCCGCTTCAACCGCCCCGGCGACACCTCCGGGCCGGCCCGCTTCGCGGGCCTGGTCGAGGCCCTCCGCGGCTCGTGAGTGCGGAGCTCCCGGTTCCCGCCGAGCTGCCGGGGCGTCAGGGGGCGTCGAGCCGCAGGGCCGCGTCGCAGGCCGACTCGAAGAGGGCGGCGCGGATCTCGGCGGCGGTGGTCCAGCCCCGGTGCTCCCACTCGTCGCCCGCGAGGGAGTCCCCGGCGAAGAGCAGGTGGGCGAGGCGGATCTCGCGGTAGCGGGCGACGGCGATCAGCGCCGACGCCTCCATGTCCACCACCGCGCACCCCTCGGCCACGCGCCGGGCGACCCGGCCGCGGGTCTCCCGGAACACCCCGTCCGTGGTCCAGGCGCGGGCGGTGACGTACGGGACGTCGGCGGCTTCGAGCGTGGCGGAGAGCGCGGCGACGCCCGCCGGATCGGCCTCCACGACCCGGCCGGCGGCCAGGTAGTGGAACGAGGTGCCCTCGTCGCGCAGGGCGCTGTCCACCACCACGGCGTGGCCGACGGTCAGCTCCGGCACCAGCGACCCCGCCCCGCCGACCGCCACCGCCGACCGCACGCCGAGCGCGACGAGCTCCTCGAGGAAGATCGCCGACAGCGGCGCGCCGACGCCGGGCTGGAGCACCGCCAGCCGGCGCCCGTCCCGCTCGATCTCGTGCACCGGCCAGGGCCCGAGCTCCGACCGCAGGTGCACCGTCCGCACCGCCGGCACCGCCGCCACGACCTCCGGGAAGAAGCACAGCACCGCCGCCTCGGGCAGCCGCACGCGGCGCGGCACCACGCGGTGCGGCTCGAGGACCCCGGGATCGGCCAGGTCGTCCTCGCAGAGGGGCAGCGGATCCACGGGCCGATCATGCCGTGCGGCGCTACCGTTTCCGGGAGCGGGCAGGGAATGTTGCACGCTCAACTATCGTTGGACGGGGTCACCACCGACGGAAGGGGAGTCCGATGCCGCAGCCCGAGGGACCCGAGCTCGAGGCCGTCCGCGCCCGACGCACCGCCCTGCGCGAGAAGTACCTGCAGGCACCCGGCGACCGGAGGCCGACGACCGTGCAGGGTGTCCACCACATCGCCCTGATCTGCAAGGACGTCGAGGAGACCATCCGCTTCTACCAGGAGCTGCTGGGCTTCCCGCTCGTCGAGCTGGTGGAGAACCGCGACTACCGCGGCTCCAGCCACTTCTTCTTCGACATCGGCCACGGCAACCTGCTGGGCTTCTTCGACTTCCCCGGGCACGACCACCCGGACTTCACCGAGACCATCGGCGCCGTGCAGCACCTCGCGCTGTCCACCTCGGCGGAGGAGTTCGACAGGGCGAGGACCCGGCTCGACGAGGCCGGCATCGACTACCTCGGCCCTGACCGCGGCGTCGAGAACAGCCTCTACATCCGGGACCCCAACGGCGTCGGGCTGGAGTTCTACCGGGAGGAGCTCGGCAGGTTCGAGGGGGAGGAGCTCCTCGCCTGACCGGTCGCGATGATCCTTCCGGCCCGCCGCCGGCACCGGCCGGCGCGGGTTCGGGACCGCTGCGCAACCTCGGCCGCCCCCGCGCGTCCCACGGATGAGGGACCGCTACGGCCCCTCGCTACCGTGGTCCGCGTCAGGAGCGGACCGGCGACACGCCGAGCGGAGCGGGCCTCGACACCGACGGGACGGTGCAGGGACGGATGAACGGTGACCGACGCGGCCCGGCCGG
>NZ_JBHSQK010000060.1:6417-25252 GCF_042658055.1 Pseudonocardia lutea | reverse complement strand
CGCCGCCGCGCCCGCTGGGCCCGCAGCGGCGCCGCCGCCCGCGGCCGTGCCGCCGGAGCCCGCCCCGGAGTGGCTGCCCGCCGCGATCGGGGTCGGGGCCGCCGTCGTCGTGCTGGGCCTGGCCGCGGCCGCGATGGCATGGCACGGGCGGCGACGGTCCCGCGTGTGACGAGCCCGCCGAGGTGCTCACGGCGCGTCCGGACGACCCGGTCGTGCGCACCGCCCTCCGGCCCGGCTCCCGGTGGGGAGGGGTGTCCGGGGCGTCAGAGCCGCCGGAGCACCGCGACGACGCGACCCAGGATGGTCGCCTCGTTGCCGTCGATCGGCTCGTAGGCCGGATTGGCAGGCATCAGCCAGACCTGCCCGTCCGCGCGCTTGAAGGTCTTGACCGTCGCCTCGCCGTCGATCATGGCGGCGACGATCTCACCCTGCTCGGCGACGGGCTGCTGGCGCACCACGACCCAGTCCCCGTCCGTGATGGCGGCCTCGACCATCGAGTCGCCCTTGACGTGGAGCAGGAAGAGGGTGCCCTCGCCGACGATCTCGCGCGGCAGCGGGAACACGCTCTCCACCGCCTGCTCCGCCAGGATCGGCCCGCCGGCGGCGATGTTGCCGAGCAGCGGCACGAACGCCGGGGCCGGCCGCTCGGCCCGGACCTCGGCCGACTCGGCGCCGTCGGACTCCTCCTCCGGGCTGCGCACGTCGACCGCGCGGGTCCGGTTGGGGTCGCGCCGCAGGTAGCCCTTCCGCTCCAGCGTGCGCAGCTGGTGGTGCACCGACGAGGTGGAGGTCAGCCCCACCGCGTCGCCGATCTCCCGGACGCTCGGCGGGTAGCCGAAGCGCTCCACCCAGTCCCGGATCACCTCGAGCACCTTGCGCTGCCGGGGGGTGAGGCCCACCGGGTCCGCCGGCGGGTCCGGGAAGGCGCGCACCTGTCCGGGCTCCCGGCCGGTCTCGCCGGCGCCGCCGGACTCGTCCCGTGCCATCTGCCTGCCGCCTCCTCGTGTGCCTGTCTCGTGCTCCGTGCCGTGCCCTGCTCCGTCCCCGGGCCCGTGCCGGCACGCACGATCCGGGCGGACCCGCCCGTGCGGGGTCCGGTCGCCTCGCCCGGCTCGCCCGGTCGCGTGCCCGCTCCCGCGGTGCGTACTCCCGGGTGCGGACGCGGAACCGGATCCGGCCCCGGCCGGGGCCCCGACGGCCCGCCCGGGTGCCCCGCGCGATCCGTCGGTTTCGGACGGTAGTCCTGATCCGGCCGATCGCCAAACACATGTTCGAACGACACGCCGATCGTGTCGGCGCGAACCCGTGACGTGCCGTCGCGGCAGTGGTACAAAGTCGCACGGGTGTTCGATTCGAACATGTGTGCGAGATCTGCCCGCTGAGCGGCGTGGACGAGGCGGAAGGGGTCGGCCGTGGACGGCGCGGGGATCGCGGAGGGCATGGTGGACGGGCGGCCGGCCGGTGGACGGGGCCGTGCGCGGATCGGCGGCGGTTCCGGTGTGTCGCGCGGACGCGGCGTGGTCGAGGGCGCGTCCGCCGCCCGGAGGGGTGGGCGGGAGTGGTCCGCGGGCACCGCCGAGGCCCGGCGTCGAGCCGTCGGCGCACGGACGTCCGTGGACGGGCGGCAGGAGGCGGGGCTCTCCCGTGGGCCGCGGCCGGTCCGCCCGGCCGGTACCTCCCGCCCGGTCCGGTCCGTCGCTCCGAGGCCCCTGAGGGGCGCCGAGCCGGTGGCGCGGCGCGGTTCCGTCGAGGTCCTCGGCGCCGGCGGTGTCGTCGTGCCGCTCCGCGCTCGCTCGCGGGCCCGCTCGTGGGCCGCCGAGGCGGGGGAGTCGTCGCGGCTCCGGCCGACGCCTCGGCCGGTCCTCGACGACGGGGGGCCCGGTGTGGCCGTGGCGGGGGCCGACGGGCGGTCGCTGCGGGTCTCCGTCGGCGGGCGTTCCGCACCCCGCGTGCTGCCGCGGGCCGTGCCCGCGGCGCGGTACCGCCTGCGGCGCGCGGTGGCGGCCGTCGCCCTCGCGGTCGTCTCCGCCGCGGTCGTGGTCGGACTGGGGCTCGTGGCAGGCGCGGCCGGGGAGGCGCACGCCCGGGCGGCCGTGCCGTCGGGCACCGCACTCGTGACCGTGCAGCCCGGCGAGTCGGTGTGGGAGGTCGCGCGGCGGGCTCCCGCCGTCGGAACGGCGGGAACCGACGCCGTCGTCGAGCGGATCGCCGCGGACAACCGCCTCCCCGTGGACGCGGCGCCGCTGCCCGCCGGGCTCGTCCTGCGCGTGCCCGCGTGAGGCGCCGGCCCGTCGTGACCCCGGTCACGGCTGGCACCGGTTTTTGTCGGTGGTGGTTGATAGGAATCGCACACGCGTTCGACCGGTGGTCCGGGCATCCGGCTCGGGCGGGGTCGGCGCGGAGGTGGGGGAGGTCGTCATGGACTCCAGGAGTGCGGCAGTGGTCGAGCTGCCGGGCGGCCCGGGCGCCGGAGCACCGTCCGCGCGGCGGACCGAGCGGGAGGCGGAGCTGCAGGCCGCGCCGGTGTCCGAGCCCTCGGCCGAGCCCTTGGCCGAACCCGTGACCGAGCCCGTGACCGAGCCCGTGACCGAGCCCGTGACCGAGCCCGTGACAGAGCCCGTGACAGAGGGGCGTCCGGGTGCCCGCCGGCCGCGGGCCGCGGGTCGCGGCCCGACCCACGGCCCGATCCACGGCTCGACGCACGGCTCGACGCACGGCTCGACGCACGGCCCCGGTCCCACCCCGGCCCACGGCGCGGCGCGCGGCGCCGGTGGGGTGCCGCGGGGCGACCGGAGCCGCTCGGGAGCCGCGCCGGAGCGGGTCCTCGGGGCGTACACCTCAGGGGCCCGGGCCTCGGGAACCCGCCCGTGGAGGAGGAGCCGGGCGTGGGAGGGCCCCGCCGCGGAGGTCGGGGTGTCGGGGGCTCGTGTGCGGCTGGCCCGACCGACGGACGGTCCGGTGGTGGTCCCGGGGTGCCGGTCCGTGCCACGGCCCCGTCCGGCCCTCGCCGACTCGCGTTGCGTGGCGCCTCGGCGCCCCCGCCTCTCGCCGCTCTCCCGGCTCTCCCGGTACGAGCGCACCGGTGGGGCGCGGCGGCTCGCCGGCGAGGCGCGGACCGGCGTGGTCGACCGCGCGTTGGCGGTCGTGGCGGTCGCGCTGGCCTCGGCCACGGTCGTGGTCGTCCTCGGTCTGCTCGCCGACCTCGCCGCGCGATGAGCGGCCGCCCGGGCGGGCGGGGCCGGGGGTCGGCGCGCGCGGCGCGACCGACCCGGGGAGCCGGCGAGCGACTCGGCCGTCGAAGCGGTCCCGGACGCGTCTCCTGTGGAGGCGCCTCGTGGGGGAGTGCGGGGAACTCCCGAGGGCGTCGGGTGGCCCTGTGAGTGGTCCGCGTCGCCGGTCCGGCACCGTGCGTGGCGGCACATCCGACACGCCGATCATGGCGACACGCCGGCGCGTTCAGGCCGGCACGTTCCCCGCAGTTCATCGGCGTGTCGCCGATGCGGCGAACGGTCCGGCCGGCACCCCGTGTCGTGCGGGCCCGTCCACGGCGTCGCCGGAAGCGGGTGTGACCTGCGGACCGTCACGGGGTGTCGCCAGCCGGCCACCGGGGCACCCGGGGACGGGGCGGCCGCGGTGGTCGTGAGAGGTTCCGTCCCGATCGGGGGAAGTCCGCTCGACCCGCCGCAATGAGATGGCGCGACCCCTACATGTTGTGGTTACATCCGTGTCGTTCGCCCACAGATTGGGTTTGGCGCAGGTCAGACTCACGGGCGCGTCGAGTCGGGGGAGGTCCGCATGCGGTGCCCGTTCTGCCGTCACACGGACTGCAAGGTGATCGACTCCCGCGAGGTCGACGAGGGCGCGGCGACCCGTCGCCGCCGCTCCTGCCAGGCCTGTGGGAAGCGTTTCACCACCGTCGAGGAGCCCGTGCTCGCGGTGCTGAAGCGCAGCGGCGTCACGGAGCCGTTCAGCCGCGAGAAGGTCGTGGGCGGTGTACGCCGCGCCTGCCAGGGCCGGCCGGTCGACGAGGACGCGTTGCAGAAGCTCGCGCACCGCGTCGAGGAGGCCGTCCGGGCGGGCGGGACCGCGGAGATCCCCAGCCACGAGGTCGGGCTGGCGATCCTGGGTCCGCTGAAGGAGCTCGACGAGGTCGCGTACCTGCGCTTCGCGAGCGTGTACCGCTCCTTCTCGTCCATCGAGGACTTCGAGAAGGAGATCGCCGATCTGCGGAGGGCGGCTGCCGGGGAAGCAGCCGACCGGCGGGATCGGGCCGGTCGGGGCGCGAGGCCGACCGGGTAGGGGTCCGCGAGGGACCAGTGGGGCCGACCCGGACTACGGAAGTCGAGCCGACCCCGATCTCGCACGCAGGACACCGTCCGTCGCCCCAGCCGGCGGAGGGTGCAGCACAGGGCCGGATGCGAATGAGGGAGAGCATGACGGAGACCGTCGGGGCGGAGTCCGCCGGGAGCGCCGGGAGCACCGCAGGCGCCAAGGGCACGTCGGGGGGAGCGGGTCGCGGTCGGGCCGGCAAGGCCGGCAAGCAGGGCGTCAGGCGCGGCCTGACCGTCGAGCGGCTCCACACCACGCCCGGGGTCCACCCGTACGACGAGGTGACCTGGGAGCGCCGCGACGTCGTCATGACGAACTGGCGCGACGGCAGCGTGAACTTCGAGCAGCGGGGCGTCGAGTTCCCCGACTTCTGGTCGATCAACGCCACCAACATCGTGACCAGCAAGTACTTCCGCGGCGCCGTCGGCTCCCCGCAGCGCGAGTCCAGCCTGCGCACACTGATCGACCGGGTCGTCGGGTCCTACCACCGCGCCGGCGTGGAGCACGGCTACTTCGCCACGGACGAGGACGCGGAGATCTTCGCCCAGGAGCTGACCTGGATGCTGCTGCACCAGGTGTTCAGCTTCAACTCGCCGGTGTGGTTCAACGTCGGTACCGCCTCGCCGCAGCAGGTCAGCGCCTGCTTCATCCTCTCGGTCGACGACACCATGGAGTCGATCCTGAACTGGTACCGCGAGGAGGGCCTGATCTTCAAGGGCGGCTCCGGCGCCGGCCTCAACCTCTCGCGCATCCGCTCGTCCAAGGAGCTGCTGTCCTCCGGCGGCACCGCCTCCGGCCCCGTCTCCTTCATGCGCGGCGCCGACGCCTCCGCGGGCACCATCAAGTCGGGCGGCGCCACCCGGCGCGCGGCCAAGATGGTCGTGCTCGACGTCGACCACCCCGACATCGAGGAGTTCGTCCAGACCAAGGCCAAGGAGGAGGCCAAGATCCGCGTCCTGCGGGACGCGGGCTTCGACATGGACCTGGGCGGCTCCGACATCACCTCGGTGCAGTACCAGAACGCCAACAACTCGGTCCGCGTGACGGACGAGTTCATGCACGCGGTCGAGGGCGGCACCGACTTCGGGCTCCGCTCCCGCACCACCGGCGAGATCATCGAGCGCACGGACGCCCGGACGCTGTTCCGCGGCATCGCCCGGGCCGCCTGGGAGTGCGCCGACCCGGGCCTGCAGTACGACGACACGATCAACGACTGGCACACCTGCCCCGAGTCGGGCCGGATCAGCGCGTCGAACCCGTGCTCGGAGTACATGCACCTGGACAACTCCAGCTGCAACCTGGCCTCGCTGAACCTGCTCAAGTTCCTGGGCGAGGACGGCCGGTTCGACGCTCCGCGCTTCGCCCGCGCCGTCGAGCTGATCATCACCGCGATGGACATCTCGATCTGCTTCGCGGACTTCCCGACGGAGCCGATCGCGGAGACCACGCGCAGGTTCCGCCAGCTGGGCATCGGCTACGCCAACCTGGGCGCGCTGCTGATGGCCACCGGGCACGCGTACGACTCCGAGGGCGGCCGCTCGCTCGCCGCCTCGATCACCTCGCTGATGACCGGCGCGGCCTACAAGCGCTCCGCCGAGCTCGCCGGCGTCGTCGGCCCGTACGAGGGCTACGCCCGCAACGCCGAGTCGCACCAGCGCGTCATGCGCAAGCACGCCGCCGCCAACGACGGCTACCGCACCTTCCCGGCCAGCACCGCGATCCAGAAGCTGGCCACCATCACCTGGAAGGAGGCGCTGGCCGCGGGCGAGAAGAACGGCTGGCGCAACGCCCAGGCCTCCGTGCTGGCCCCCACCGGCACCATCGGCCTGATGATGGACTGCGACACGACCGGCATCGAGCCGGACCTGGCGCTGGTCAAGTTCAAGAAGCTGGTCGGCGGCGGCTCCATGCAGATCGTCAACCAGACCGTGCGCCGGGCGCTCGACCAGCTCGGCTACCAGGCCGAGCAGGCCGAGGCCATCGTCGAGTACGTCGCCGAGCACGGGCACGTGGTCGACGCCCCGGGCCTGCGTCCGGAGCACTACGAGGTCTTCGACTGCGCCATGGGCGAGCGCTCCATCGCGCCGATGGGACACGTGCGGATGATGGCGGCCGTCCAGCCGTTCCTGTCCGGCGCGATCTCCAAGACGGTCAACATGCCCGAGGCCGCGACCGTCGACGACGTCGAGAAGATCTACCTCGAGGGCTGGCGGCTCGGCCTCAAGGCGCTCGCGATCTACCGCGACAACTGCAAGGTCGGCCAGCCGCTGTCCGCGGGCAAGAAGGCGCGCGAGGAGGAGAAGGCCGAGCCGGAGGTCGTCGTCGAGCAGCGGCCGGTGCGCAAGCGGCTGCCGAAGAAGCGCCCGAGCCAGACGGTGTCCTTCACGGTCGCCGGTGCCGAGGGCTACCTCACCGCCGGCAGCTACCCGGACGACGGGCTGGGCGAGATCTTCGTCAAGCTCGGCAAGCAGGGCTCGACCCTGGCCGGTGTCATGGACGCCTTCTCCATGTCGATCTCGGTCGGCCTGCAGTACGGCATCCCACTGGAGTTCTACGTCTCGAAGTTCTCCAACCTGCGCTTCGAGCCGGCGGGCATGACGGACGACCCGGACGTCCGGATCGCCACCTCGGTGCTGGACTACCTGTTCCGCCGCCTGGCGCTCGACTACCTCCCCTACGAGAAGCGGGCCCAGCTGGGCATCTTCTCCGCGGCGGAGCGGGCGTCGCAGGTGGAGCAGGACTACGGCTCGGCCGATGTGGACCTCGACGCCGTACGGTCCAGCGTGGACACCACCCCGCTGCCGGCCGAGCCGGCCGGTGTGGACCCGGCGCCGGTCGAGGTCGGCAGCTCCACCGAGCTGCTGGAGCTGCACCTGGGCAAGGCGGCCGACGCGCCGCTCTGCCTCACCTGCGGCACCAAGATGCGCCCCGCCGGCTCCTGCTACCTCTGCGAGGGCTGCGGCTCCACCAGCGGCTGCAGCTGACCCGGAGCGACGGACGGCCCCGTTCCCGCACGTCGGGAGCGGGGCCGTCGGCATGTCGCGCACGAAGGAACCCTCATGCGATTTCGCGTCTCCGATCAGCGTTGTGGAACCATAACGCTGCTCGAGGGGCGCTCTGCTCGCGTGAGGGAACCACGAGGGCGATTTCTCGACCCCGCTGAACGCGTCACGGATCCATGACGCGGGTCAGGTGGCGGAGCGCCGGGCGGAGGGTTCGACCGGGGCGACGGTGTCCGGGGTGGCACGCAGGAGCTGGCGCCATTGTTCCGGGCTCCAGCGGGCGGGTTCGGTGCCGCCGAGGAACTCCTCGAGCAGGCCGACGAACCGCTGTGGGTCGGTGTGGAAGGGGAAGTGCCCGGCGTCGGGGAAGATCTCCAGCCGGCTGCCCGGCATCGCCTCGTGCGCGCGGTGTCCGTGCTCGACGGGCACGATCGCGTCGTGGGCGCCCCAGACCAGCAGCGTCGGCATGCCGCGGGTGAGGTAACACCGGTCGAGCATCGTCACGACCTGGCCGCGCCAGTCGACGACCGCGCGCAGGGTACGGATGAAGGCCGCGCGGGAGGTCGCGTCGGGCAGGGCGTCGACCACGCGGAGCATGTCCGGCGCGTCCCGGCCGAGACCGGTCCCGAGCACCCGCAGCGCCTCGACGACCATCCCGACCTGCCGGCGCATGGTCGGTAGGCGCAACGCGTGCAGGGCGGCCGCCGCGCCGGGCAACGTCATGGCCCGCAGCACCGGGTTGACCTCGGGACCCGCGCCGCCGCTGCCGACCAGCACCAGGCGCTCGGTGCGGTCGGGGAACTGGTAGGCGAACTGCATCGCGACGCCGCCGCCCAGGGAGTGCCCGACGAGCGTCGCGCGCCGGATCCCGAGCACACCGAGCAGGTCGCGGACGCCGTTGGCGTAGGCGGCGACGGAGTAATCGGCGCGCGGCTTGTCCGAGCGGCCGTGGCCGAGCAGGTCGGGGGCGATCACGAGGTGGTGCCGCGCGAGCGCGGGGACCACCGGCTCCCAGGTCGCGGAGCTGTCGCCGATGCCGTGGATCAGCACGACGGCGGGCCCGGATCCGGCGACGCGGAAGGCGCGCCGGTAGCCGTGGACGGTGCGGAAGCGCAGGTCGGCGTCGCGCGGCGGGACGGCGCCGAGGCGGCCGCCGACCGAGCGGACGCGTGGGCGGACCGGAACGGTCATGGGCGTCACCTCTCACGGGCTCGCGTCGGGTGTGACGCTAGGCGCGCGGCGTTACCGCCGTGTTGCCCTGACGTGCAGTGACCGGATCCCGCGACGGGCCGGCGGGTTCTACGGTGGATCGGTGACCCCGCGCTACCAGCTCGTGCCCGCCGCCTACGTCGTCCTGCGCCGCGATCCCGACGAGATCCTGCTGCAGCTGCGGCGGAACACCGGCTTCCGCGACGGCTTCTGGGCCACGGCCGCGGCCGGCCACGTCGAGAAGGGCGAGTCCGTGCTCGCGGCGGCGGTGCGGGAGGCCCGGGAGGAGCTGGGTGTCGAGATCGCGGCCGCGGACCTGCAGCCATTGTCCGCGATGCACCGCACGGAGGCGACCGGCGACCCGATCGACGAGCGCGTCGACTTCTTCTTCACCTGTCGCCGCTGGACCGGCACGCCCCGGCTGCTGGAGAGCGCGAAGGCCGCGGACCTGGGCTGGTTCCGGCTGGACGCCCTGCCCGATCCCGTCGTCCCGCACGAGCGCGCGGTGTTCGAGGCGCTGCGCGGCGGCGGACCACCGGCGATCACGACGCACGGGTTCTGACCGCACGCGGGGCCGGGATCGGTGCACCGGCGCGCCGGTACCGACTCACCCCGCTCCATCACCGCGTCGTGGTCCTCCTCGGCCAGCTCGTCGACCACCGCCCTGAGCTCCCTCGACGTCAGCTCGACGGCGTCGTGGTGCGTGTCGGAGCGTGCCCGTATCGTCACGTTCCGGGGGGTGATCGGGATGAGCGACGTGACGGCCGATCCGCGGGTCACGGTGTGCGGGTCGCGAGCGACCGGCGGGCCGGTGAGCGAGCTGCTCGAGCCGCGCCGGGTGCCGCTGGGGGAGGGCACCCAGGTGCGCCGGCTGCTGCCGAGCCTGGGCCGGCGCATGGTCGGGGCGTGGTGCTTCGTCGACCACTACGGGCCGGACGAGATCGCGGCCGAGCCGGGCATGCAGGTCGCCCCGCATCCCCACATCGGTCTGCAGACGGTGAGCTGGCTGCTCGAGGGGGAGGTGCACCACCGCGACTCGCTGGGCAGCGACGTGCTGGTCCGCCCCGGCGAGCTCGGGCTGATGACCGCGGGCCGCGGCATCGCGCACTCCGAGCAGTCCCCGGACCCGCACTCGCCGCTGCTGCACGGCGCCCAGCTCTGGGTCGCGCTGCCGGGGGAGGAGCGCGCCGTCGCGCCCCGCTTCGAGCACCACGCCGACCTGCCGCAGGTCACCGCGCACGGCCTGCGCGGCACCGTCCTGCTGGGCCGGCTCGGTGAGGCGCTCTCCCCGGGCCGGGTGCACAGCCCGCTCCTGGGGGTCGACGTCCGGCTCGCGGCCGGCGCGGCGAGCGCGCTGCCGCTGGAGCCGGACTTCGAGCACGCGGTCCTCACCGTCTCCGGCGCCCCGGAGGTCGACGGCCGCGTCGTGTCCCCCGGCACCCTGCTCTACCTCGGCACGGGCCGGCGGGAGGTGCCCCTGCGGGCCGGACCGGAGAGCCGGTTCCTGCTGCTCGGGGGCGTGCCCTTCGCCGAGCAGCTGGTCATGTGGTGGAACTTCGTGGGGCGCAGCGGCGAGGAGGTCGCCGAGGCCCGGGCCCAGTGGCAGGCGGAGATCGCCGGGGGCGCCGACCACCGCTTCGGCGCCGTCACCGGGTACGAGGGTCCGCCCCTGGCCGCGCCCGCGCTGCCCCCGACCCCGCTCCGACCCCGGGGACGCGAGCGCTGACGGTCAGCCCGCCTCGTACCGCGCGGCGGCGATCAGCTCCTCCACCGCGCTCGTCTGCACCCGGAAGGAGCGGCCGAAGCGCACCGCCGGCAGCTCACCGCTGTGCACGAGCCGGTACACGGTCATCTTGGACACACGCATGCGCTCCGCCACCTCGGCCACGGTGAGGAACGGAGCGCCGATCACGTCCGGGTGGTCCCGATCCCCTGCAGCCATGCCGTGCGCCCTCCGTGCCCGTCGGCGCCGTGCCCTCGTCCGGGCCCGGCGCGCTCACCTGTGGTGTTCCCGTGCGGAACCCTAGACGACCCAGGGTCACCGTCCGGGTGGTTCGGAGTGTCCCGAACGAGTGGAAACGGTGCATCTCGCAACGGATCGTCACCAATGATGAACGGAGGGTGCTCACGCGGGCGTCGTCACACACGGCGAGGGCGGGCGAGCGCCTACCCTGCGACGGGTGAGCACCACCGCCGATGCCGCTGCCGACGCCGTCGATCCCGTCCTCCCGGAGCACCTCGCCTCCGGGGGCTTCGTCGACTCCGACTCGCCCGAGGTCCGCGCCTTCGCGGCCCGCGCCGCCGGCGCGGCCACCGATCCGGTCGAGGTGGCTGCGCGCCTGTTCGAGGCCGTGCGGGACGAGATCTGGTACGACCCGCACCACCTGTCCACCGATCCCGCCGACTACCGGGCCAGTGCGGTCGCCACGGCGCCGAGCAACTGGTGCGTGCCGAAGGCGGTGCTGCTCACCGCGGTGGCGCGCGCCCGCGGGATCCCCGCCCGGCTGGGTTTCGCCGACGTCCGCAACCACCTGACCACGCCGCGGCTGCGCGAGCGGATGGGCTCGGACGTCTTCGTCTTCCACGGCTACACGGACCTGCACGTGGAGGGCCGCTGGGTGAAGGCCACCCCGGCGTTCAATGCCGAGCTGTGCGCCCGCTTCGGGGTCTCGCCCATCCCGTTCGACGGCCGCACCGACGCCCTCATGCACGAGTTCTCCGGCGACGGCAGCCGCTACATGGAGTACGTGCACCACCGGGGCGTGTTCACGGACCTCCCGCTCGACCTCGTCCTCACCACCTTCGACGAGTTCTACGGGCGGGGCCGGATGACCGGCGGGACACGGGGTGCGGAAACCGACACGTTCGTCCGCTAGAAATGAACGATCGTTCGACTAGTATGCCTCGGGTGGTAGCTCCGACCGTCACCGACGACGACCCGAGCCTCTCCGGCGGCGACTGGACCGAGTCCGGCGTGTTCCGCGTGGCGGAGGGCGTCTACCGGATCCCCCTCCCGCTCCCGAACGACGGCCTGCGCGCGGTCAACGTCTACGCCGTCGCCGACGAGCGCGGGGGCGACCCCGGCTGGACGCTGGTCGACTCCGGGTGGGCGCTCGAGGAGGCCCGCGACCTGCTCGAGAAGGCCATGCGGGCGCTCGGCTCGGACCTGCGCGAGGTGCGCCGGTTCCTGGTCACCCACTCCCACCGCGACCACTACACCCAAGCGGTCACCGTGCGGCGCGACTTCGGCACCGAGGTCCTGATCGGCGCCGGTGAACGGGTCAACCTGGAGCGCGTGATCGACCCCGACCACGCGGAGTCGCAGAACTCCGTGCCGCGGCTGCGCCGGGCCGGGGCGGCCGCGCTCGCGGACGCGATGGAGCGCGCCGGCCGCGACCACGTCCGCGACATGAGCGGATGGCTCCTGCCCGACGGCTACCTCGAGGACCGCAGCACGGTCGTCGTCGGGGAGACGCGGACCCTCGAGGTGATCGAGACCCCCGGGCACACCCGCGGGCACGTCGTGTTCGCCGACGAGGCGAACGACCTCCTGTTCGCCGGGGATCACGTCCTGCCCCGGATCACCCCGTCGATCGGCCTGGAGCCGGTGCCGACGGGGAGCCCGCTGTCGGCCTTCCTGGCCTCCTTGCAGCTGGTCCGGGAGCGGCCGGACGCCGCGCTGCTGCCCGCGCACGGGCCGGTCGGACGCCGGGTGCACGAGCGGGTCGACGAGCTGCTGGCTCACCACGGCGCCCGGCTCGACGCCTCGCTGGCCGCCGTCCGGGAGGGGCGGCACACGCCGTACCTGGTCGCACAGGCGCTGCCGTGGACGCGGCGGAACCACGCGCTGGCCGACCTGGACCGGTGGAACGCGATGCTCGCGATCCTGGAGACGCAGCACCATCTCGAGGTGCTCGTCGAACGGGGGGCGCTCACCCGGACGGAGCACGAGAACGTGTTGCACTACGACCTCGTCTGATAGGCCGTATGGCGCAGGACACGCCGAGCCCGTTGGGCCACTCGGGGTAATTCACCCCGTACTCTGCGTGCATGCTGTCCATCCGGGGCGTGCTCGGCGGCGTCGTGGCGACCTCGCTCGCCACCGGCCTCGCCGTCGGCGCCGGGACCGGGGGTGAGGCGGCCGCCCCGCCGCCGGCACCCGTGCCGGTGTGCGCCGAGACGGGGCCGTACGCGCCGCCGCCGCCGGACAGCGTCGGCACCCCAGCCGGCCTGCGGCTCTGTTCCGTCCGCGCCGCGCTGGAGGTCCGGACGCCCGGTGCCGTGCTCGACGGGCTCGACCTCACCGGCGGCGTGGTGGTCGCGGCCCCCGGCGTGGTCGTCCGGCGCAGCCGCATCACCGGGGACGGCACCACCGCGGCCGGGGTGTGCACGCTCGAGGGCGGCTCGGTCCGGATCGAGGACACCACGCTGACCGGTGAGTTCACCGACGCCGCCGTGGACGGGCCGGACTGGGTGGCCGAGCGCATCGAGATGGCCGCGGTCCGGGCCGACGGCGCCCGGCTCGGGCCCGGCGCCACCCTGCGCAACAGCTGGCTGCACGACTTCGCCCCGCGGCCCGGCCGCGCGGTCGACGCGATCACCCTCGCCGCGCCGGAGGGTGACGTGCTGGTGGAGGCGAACCGGGTCCGGCTCGGTACCGGTCCCGGCCTCGGCAGCGCCGTGCTGGTCGACCCCACCGAGTCGGCGCGGCACGAGAGCGCCGACGAGCAGCGGCCCGAGCGGCGGGGCCCGGTGGTCGTCCGCGACAACGAGCTGGGCGGCGGCGAGTACACGCTGCTGCGCGACGCGGCCGCGGCGCCGCTCGCCGTCCTGCGGATCACGGGCAACCGGTTCCACCGCGACGCCGGCGCCGCACCGCTGCGGGTCCGGGGCGCCGCGGAGCTGCGGGACAATTTCTTCGTCGACGGGGGAGAGGTGCGCCGGTGAGCGTTCCCGACACACGGACGCGCGCCCTGGCGCGCCTACTCGATCGACACTCCCGAATGCGTGCGACACGCCGCAGCCACCGACCAGTGCTGGCAGACGGGAGCGGGATCGGGCAGAGTGATCACGCACAGTTCCATCCCGTCCGGGCCGAAGGACCCGGAACGCCGGCCGACGCCGACGACCGTGGACGTAGGGGAAGACGATCCACGTCTGTCAGAAGCGGAGGTCTGCAGTGAGCACACGCGGCGTGGTCCACGTCCACTCGTCGCCGACTGCGGTCTGCCCGCACGTCGAGTGGGCGGTGTCGGGCGTCCTCGGGACACGGGTGACGCTCCAGTGGAGCGCGCAGCCGGCCGTACCCGGTCAGCTGCGCGCCGAGTTCAGCTGGACGGGGCCGGTGGGCAGCGGCGGCGCCCTCGCCGGCGCACTGAGAGCGTGGCCGATGCTGCGCTTCGAGGTCACCGAGGAGCCCAGCACGGGCGTCGACGGTCAGCGGTTCTGCCATGTCCCGGGGCTGGGGCTGTGGACGGGCCGGATGAGCGCGAACGGCGACGTGCTGCTGGGTGAGGACCAGCTGCGGACCATCATCGCCGACGGACCCGCGTCGAAGCTCGCCTCGCGCATCTCCGACGCGCTCGGTGAGGCGTGGGACGCCGAGCTGGAGGCGTGCCGGTTCGCGGGCGACGGCGCACCGGTCACCTGGTTGCACCAGGTCGGCTGACGAGCCGGTCGCCGGGCCTGCTCCGTCCGGAGCAGTGTCGTGGGGCAGACTGCCACCGTGCGGAACGCGGTGGCGGTCGCGACGGCGGGGGCGCTCGCGCTGGTGGTGGTCGCGGCGGCGGCCGCGGCCTGGCTCGTCGGCGGACGGGCCTTCGAGGCGGGGGCGCCCACGCACGCGCCCGCCGCGCCACCGGCCACCGGAGCGGGACCCGCGACCGTCGAGCTGAGCGCCGACACCCTGAGGCACCCGCAGCATCTCGCCGTGCGCGAGCGGCTGCAGGCCTACTTCGACGCGATCAACGCGCGCGACCACGCGGCCTGGGCGGCCGCCGTGACCCCGGAGCGGGTCGCCGCGCAGCCCGCCGAGAGCTGGCTGGCGGGCGTGCGCAGCACGCAGGACGGGACGATCCGGGTGGACCGGATCGAGGCCGCGCCCGGCGGGGTGGTGGCGCTCGTGCGCTTCACGAGCACCCAGGACCCGGCCGACGCGCCCGCGGACCTCAGGGTGGGCCGCATCTGCTGGCGTGCCGCGTTCCCGATGACCGGCGCCGGCCTCGCGATCGGCGCCGGGTCGGCGGGGAGCACGCTCTCCCGGCCCTGTTGACGGCCCCGTCGAGCGGGCGCCGTCGCGGAAGGGTCGGACCTACTTGGTGAACAGCAGGCTGGCGTTGTGGCCGCCGAAGCCGAAGGAGTTGTTCACCGCGGCGGTGAGCTCCATCTTTCGCGGCTCGCCCGCCACGACGTCCAGGTCCACCTTCGGGTCCTTGTCCTCCAGGTTCAGCGTGGCCGGGATGATCCCGTCCCGCACCGAGAGCAGCGCGATCAGACCCTCGACCGCGCCCGCGCCGCCGACCAGGTGGCCCATGGACGCCTTCGGCGCGGTGAGCACCGGGTGGTCCCCGAGCGCCTTCCGGATCGCGTTCGCCTCGCCGACGTCCCCGACCACGGTCGACGTCGCGTGGCAGTTCACGTGCCCGACGTCGGTGGGCTCCAGGCCCGCGGTCCGGACCGCGTTGAGCATCGCCCGGCCCTGCCCGCCGCCCTCGGGGTCCGGCCCCGTGATGTGGTAGGCGTCCGAGGTCAGCCCGATGCCGGCCAGGGTGCCGTGGACCGTGGCGCCCCGGGCCTCGGCGAACTCGCGCCGCTCCAGGACCAGCACGCCCGCGCCCTCACCGAGCACGAACCCGTCCCGCCCGGTGTCGAACGGCCGGGACGCCTCCTGTGGCGCGTCGTTGCGCTGCGAGAGGGTGCGGGCCTGGACGAACCCGGCGACCGTGATCGGCGCGATGCAGGCCTCCGCCCCACCCGCCACCACGACGTCGACCTCGCCCGCCTTGAGCAGCCGCCACGCCCACGCCATCGCCTCGGCGCCGGTCGCGCAGGCGGACGCGGGGGAGTGCACCCCACCCTTCGCGCCGATCTCCAGGGAGATCAGCGCCGCGGGCCCGTTGGGCATCAGCATCGGCACGACCAGCGGCGAGACCTTGCGCAGACCGTCGGACTCCAGCAGGTCGTCCTGGTCCAGCAGGGTGGTCACGCCACCGATCCCGGTGCCGACGATCACCGCCAGCCGGGTCGGGTCGACCTTCGGCTCCTCGCCCTTCTCGACGGCCAGGCCCGCGTGCGCCCACGCCTCCCGCGCCGCGATCACCGCGACCTGCTCGGCGCGGTCCATCCGGCGGGCCTGCACGCGCGGCAGGACCTCGGAGGGCTCCACGGCGAGCTGCGCGGAGATCTTGACGGGCAGGTCGTGCTTGTCCACCCACTCACCCGTGGTGTGCCCCACGCCGGACTTGCCGGCGAGCAGGGCGTCCCAGGTGGAGGCGGCGTCCCCGCCGAGCGGGGTCGTCGCGCCGTAGCCGGTGACGACGACGTCGGTCATGGATGGCCTTTCTGGCGAGCGGGCGGGCGGCGGAGGGGCCGCGTGCGGAGGGTGGACCCGGCGTGCGGGTCCTCCGCGCTACTGGTTCTTCTCGATGTACGAGACGGCGTCGCCGACGGTCTTGAGCTCGGCGAGCTGGTCGTCCGGGATCTTCACGCCGAACTTGTCCTCGGCCTGCACGGCGATCTCGACCATCGACAGCGAGTCGATGTCGAGGTCGTCGACGAAGGACTTCTCGGCGGTCACCTCGGCGGTGTCGATGCCGGCGACCTCCTCGACGATCTCGGCGAGGCCGGACAGGATCTCGGCGGTGTCAGCCACGGGCGTGCTCCTTCGGGATGGGTGTGGATCGGTCAGGGGGACAGCTCACGGGACGCGCACGACCTGACCGGCGTACGACAGCCCCGCGCCGAAGCCTACGAGGAGGGCTGTCTCGCCGGAACGGACGCTCCCCGCAGTGCGCATGTGGTCGAGCGCCAGGGGGATCGACGCGGACGAGGTGTTGCCCGAGTGGACGATGTCGTCGGCCACGCGCATGTCCTCGCGCGCGCCCTCCTTGCGGAGCTTCTTGGCCACGGCCTCGATGATCCGCAGGTTCGCCTGGTGGGGCACCAGCACGTCGATGTCGGCGGGCGTGAGCCCGGCCTTGGCGATCGCGTCGAGCGCGACCGGGGCGATCCGGGTGGTGGCCCACCGGAACACCGCCTGGCCGTGCTGCCAGAGCTTGTTGGTGCTCTCCTCGAGGATCCGGATCGTGGCCGCCTGGTCGCCCGCGGAGCCCCAGGACACCGGCCCGACGCCGACCTCCTCGGGGGTCTGCGCGCCGGTGACCACGGCCGCACCGGCCCCGTCGGCGAAGATGATGCACGTCGACCGGTCGTCCCAGTCGACCCAGTCCGAGAGCTTCTCCGCACCGATCACCAGGACGTTGCGCGCCGAGCCCGCGCGGACCAGGTCGGCCGCCGCGCCCAGGCCGTAGCAGAACCCGGCGCAGGCGGCGTTGAGGTCGAAGGCGGCGGGCGCGCTGATCCCGATCCGGTCCGCGGTCTGCGCGGCGGCGTTCGGGATCGGCGCGGTCATCGTGCAGGTGGCCACGATGACGGTGTCGACGTCCGCGGGGGTCAGCCCGGAGTCCTTCAGCGCCCGCGAACCGGCCTCCACGGCCATGTCGACGAGCGACACGTCGTCCTGCGCGACCCGGCGCTCCACGATGCCGACCCGGTCGCGGATCCACTGGTCGTTCGTCTCCACCCGCTGCGCGAGGTCGTCGTTGGTGACGACGTGCTCGGGCTGGCTGCTGCCCAGGCCGATGATGCGGGCACCCGGGACGGCCGCCGGGAGCCGGAACGTCGTCATGCGTGCTCCTCGATGAGCGCGACGGCCTTGTCCAGGTCGTCGGGGGTCTTCAGCGCCAGGGTCGTGACGCCCTTGAGGTCGCGGCGGACCAACCCGACCAGGGTTCCCGCCGGAGGCAGTTCCAACACCGCCGTCACGCCCAGTTCGCCGAGCGTCGCCATGCAGGAGTCCCAGCGGACCGGGCGGGTCACCTGGGCGACGAGCAGGTCGAGCGCGGCGGCGCCGCCCTTGACCACCGAACCGTCGGAGTTGGTGAGCAGCGGGCGGGCGGGGTCGGCCGGGCTCAGCTCGGCGGCCGCGGCGCGGACGGCGTCCTCGGCCGGGGCCATGAAGCGGGTGTGGAAGGCCCCGGCGACGGGCAGCACCGCGGCCCGGCGGGCGCCCTCCGGCGGCTCCTTCGCCAGCTCCTCGATCGCGGCCTGCGGGCCCGCGGCGACGATCTGGCCGGCCCCGTTGCGGTTGGCGGGGTCGAGGCCGAGCGCCTCGAGCCGGGCCAGCACCCCCGACTCCTCGCCGCCGAGGACGGCGGCCATGCCGGTCGGCTCCAGCGCGCAGGCGTCGGCCATCGCGCGGCCGCGGATCGCAGCCAGCCGCACGGCGTCGTCGGGGGTGAGGACGCCGGCCACGGCGGCGGCCGCGAGCTCGCCGACCGAGTGGCCCGCGGTGGCGGCGGAGGCGGGCAGGGCGTCGGGGACGGCACTGGCGAGCCGGGCGGCGGCGAGCAGCGCGTTGACGACGACCAGCGGCTGGGTCACCGCGGTGTCCTTGATCTCGTCGGCGTCGGCGGTGGTGCCGAGGCGGGCGAGGTCGAGCCCGGTGGCCTCCGACCAGGCCGCCACGGTCTCGGCGGCGGCGGGGTCGTCCAGCCAGGGGGCGAGCATGCCGGGGGACTGCGACCCCTGACCGGGCGCGAGCAAGGCGATCACAGGGCTACAGCCAACACGGCGGCGACGGCGAACGGAACACCGCCACGCACGACGTTGGCCACTGCGATTTGTGGGTTTCCTCCAACGGGCGGCGCGCTACCCGCCGGTCACCTCGGCGCGGGCCGACCATCGTGTGGAGGGTTCGGCCAGGTCAGGGCGGGGTGAGCGGGCTCGCGGGGGCGGCCAGGCGACCCGCGAGCAGGCCGGTGCGGAGCACCAACGCGTCGCGGGGGTCCGAGGGCGAGCGGCCGGTGAGTTCACTCACGCGCCGCAGCCGGTACCGGACCGTGTTGGGGTGCACGAACAGTGCGCGGGCGCAGGCCTCGAGCGCGCTGCCGCCCTCCAGGTAGGCGCCGAGGGTGCGCAGCAGCTCCCCGCCCGCGGCCTCGAGCGGCGCCACCACCGACTCCACGAGCAGGCGCAGCGCGGCGGGATCGCCGGAGACCGCGCGCTCCGGGAGGAGG
>NZ_JBHSQK010000060.1:0-6334 GCF_042658055.1 Pseudonocardia lutea | reverse complement strand
CGCCGGGGGCCAGCCGGGCGCGGCCCGCAGCCCGGCGAGGGCGTCCCGGGCGGAGACGTGCGCGGCCTCCAGGTTCGGTGCCCGCGGCCCGACGACGACGGGGCCGGGCCCGAAGTCCGCCACCAGCGAGGCGACCGGGTGGGCGCCGTCCCGCGGCCGGTCGTCCGGCGCGATCCGGCCGCGCGGCTCGGTCAGCAGCAGCACCAGCCGGCTGCCCTGCACCCCGACCAGCACGGACCGGCCGAGCCGGGTGGCGTGCCGGCGGATGCCGGAGAGGATCTCGGCCGCGTCGCCGCCGTCGGCCGCCGGCGGGCTGCCCACCAGTACCCGGACCGCGGCGGCCGGGTCCCAGCCGAGTGCGGCGGCGCGGGAGACCAGCGCGTCGTCGGCGTCCCCGCGGACCACGCCGTCGACGACGAGGGCCTCCTGCCGGGCGTCCCACGCCCCGCGGGTCTCCGCGGCGTTGGCGTAGACGGTGGCCGCGGCGAAGGCGATCTCCCGGCCGAACCGGAGCACGGCCTCGACCAGGATCCGGTACTCCGCCTCGTCGGCGGCCAGCGGCGGCAGCCGCTCCTCGAAGACCTCGGTGGCGATCCGCACCAGGTCGACGGTCTGGCGCAGCGACAGCCGGCGCGCCAGGTCGCGCGGGGCGATCCGGAAGGCCTCGGCGGTGAGCCGGATCGTCTCGCCCGGCTCGCCGAGCCAGGCCACGAAGTTGCCGACCCCGGTCTGCGTGACGAGCAGGACGCCCGCGCGCTGGTCGGCGGGCAGCCGCGCGAACCACGGCTGGCCGTCCTCCATGGCGGACAGGCACGCCGCGGCCAGGTCGCCGGTGGCCAGCTCGAGGCGGCGCAGGGTGGCCGCCGAGACCGCCCGCACGTCGGACAGGGTCATATGGGGAAGCATGGCACGCCGGGACGGGGCCGACGTGCCGGAAGGAGGAGCTCGTGACCGGTGGGGACGGACGGGTGGAGCTGCGCCGTGGCGCGGACCGGGCGCGCACCGTGCACGCGGGCTGCGAGGCCCGGCACGGCTTCTCCTTCGGCGCCCACTACGACCCCGCGAACACCTTCTTCGGGGCCCTGCTCGCGCACAACGACGAGCGGCTCGCCCCCGGCGCGGGCTACGACACCCACACCCACGACGAGGTCGACCTGGTGACCTGGGTGGTGTCCGGCGAGCTGGCGCACGCGGACTCGCTGGGCAATGCGCACCTGGTGCGGCCGGGGACGGTGCAGGTGCTCTCCGCGGGAACCGGGGTGGAGCACGCCGAGCGGTGCGGCGGCCCCGGGCCGGTGCGGTTCGTGCAGGCGTGGCTGGTCCCGGACCGGCCGCTGCGCGAGCCCGCCCTGGCCCGCCGGGACGTCGGGGAGCAGCTGGCCGCGGGCCGGCCGTTCCTCGTCGCGTCCGGCCACCCGGCGCCGCGGGACCGCGGGCCGCTCCCGCTGCGCCGCGCCGACGCCGAGCTGCACGCCGCCCGGCTTCCCGCCGGCGCCGGGTGGTCGGTGCCCGGGGCGCCCTACCGGCACGTGTTCCTGACCGCGGGCAGCGCGAGCACCCCCGCCGGAGAGCTGGGCGAGGGCGACGAGCTGCGCCTGACCGCGCCCCCGGTGGGCTCCGCAGGCTCCGTCTTCGCGGGCAGCACGGAACTCACCGCGGGCCCCGCGGGCGCCGAGGTGCTGGTCTGGTCGATGGGCAGCGACCTACGACCGGGGTGAGGCACACGGAAGGACCCCGGACGTCGACGACCGGGGTGACCGTGTCATGGTCACCCCGGCCGTCGACGACGTACGGACCGTTCGCTGACACGTGCCGTGCGGGGCTCGCGCCGAGACGGGCGAGGAAAGCGGAACGTCGTGTGCGCCGGTTGGTGGGTGGCGTCCCGACCGGCCGGCCGGGACGGGTGGATCAGCCGATCGGCGTCACCTGAGTGGCCTGCGGACCCTTCTGGCCCTGCTCGATGTCGAAGGACACGCGCTGCCCCTCGTCGAGGCTCTTGTAGCCGTTGACCTGGATCGCGGAGTAGTGCACGAACACGTCCGCGCCACCACCGTCGGGAGCGAGGAAGCCGTAGCCCTTCTCGCTGTTGAACCACTTGACGGTGCCCTCTGCCATTCTTGCTCTCCTCGTACGTGCTCGGGGCTCTCGCCCCGGGAAACGCCGCCCGGCCGCTACTGTCCGCGCCCTGGTCGGGACACCGATTCCTCACCGGAGGGTCGGCGTCGGGCGGAGCCTAGCGTGATTCGCGTCGCTTGCCGAGGGGTCGTGAGCTGTGTATTCGGGCCGGAACGGGACCGAAACACGGCGAGGGCGACCTGATCGTCGGGAGGGGGCCGTCCGGGCGACCGCCGGCGACCCCCTCCGCCGATCAGGCGACGCCGGAGTCCGACGTCTGCGGGCCGGCGGCCTGCGGGTCGTCGATCCGGTACTTGGCGGCGGCCTCGGCGGCCGCGCCCTTGTCGACCTCGCCCCGCGCGGCGAGCGACTGCAACGCCCCGACCACGATGGACTCGGCGTCGACCGCGAAGTGGCGGCGCACGGCCGGGCGGGTGTCGGAGAGCCCGAACCCGTCCGTGCCGAGCGTGACGAACGGGGCCGGCACCCACTGCCGGATCTGGTCCGGCACCGCACGCATCCAGTCCGAGGAGGCGATCACCGGGGTGTCCGTGCCGCCGAGGGCCCGGGTCACGTACGGCACGCGCGGCTCCGCGTCGGGGTGGACGAGGTTGTGGTGCTCGGCCTCGACGCCGTCGCGGCGCAGCTCGCCCCACGAGGTCACCGACCAGACCTCGGCGCCCACGCCCCACTGCTCGGCCAGCATCTCGCGCGCCTGGACGGCCCACGGCAGCGCGACACCCGACGCGAGCAGGCGGACCTGCGGTCCGTCCTCGACGTTGGTGCCGAGGTAGCGGTAGATGCCGCGGAGCACGCCCTCGGTGTCGAGGCCCTCCGGCTCGGCCGGCTGCGGGTAGGGCTCGTTGTAGACCGTGAGGTAGTAGATGACGTTCTCCGGGTCGTCGCCGACCATGCGGCGCAGCCCGTCCTTGACGATGTGGGCGATCTCGAAGCTGAACGCCGGGTCGTACGACACCACGGCCGGGTTGGTGGCCGCCAGCAGCAGCGAGTGCCCGTCGTTGTGCTGCAGGCCCTCGCCGGTCAGCGTGGTGCGGCCCGCGGTGGCACCGATCAGGAACCCGCGCGCCATCTGGTCCGACGCCGCCCAGATCGAGTCGCCGGTCCGCTGGAACCCGAACATCGAGTAGAAGACGTAGACCGGGATCATCGGCTCGCCGTGGGTGGCGTAGGAGGTGCCCGCCGCGGTGAACGAGCCCACCGAGCCCGCCTCGTTGATGCCCTCGTGCAGCAGCTGGCCCTGCTCGGACTCCTTGTAGGCCAGCATCAGCGACGCGTCGACGGACGTGTAGTGCTGTCCGTGCGGGTTGTAGATCTTCTGCGTCGGGAACATGGAGTCCATGCCGAACGTGCGGGCCTCGTCCGGGATGATCGGCACGAAGCGGGGGCCGATCTCCTTGTCCTTCACGAGCTCGCGCAGCACCCGGACGAACGCCATCGTCGTGGCGACCTCCTGCTTGCCCGAGCCCTTGCGGATCACGTCGTAGACCTTGTCGCCCGGCAGCACCAGCGGCTTCGAGGTGGTGCGCCGCGAGGGCACCGGCCCGCCCAGCAGGCGGCGGCGCTCCTTCAGGTACCGGATCTCCGGCGCGTCCTCGCCCGGGTGGTAGTACGGCGGCAGGTACGGGTCCTGCTCCAGCTGCGCGTCGGAGATCGGGATGCGCTGTTCGTCCCGGAACTGCTTGAGGTCGTCCAGGGACAGCTTCTTCATCTGGTGGGTCGCGTTGCGGCCGGCGAAGTGCGAGCCCAGGCCGTAGCCCTTGATCGTCTTCGCCAGGATCACGGTCGGCTGGCCGTGGTGCTCGGTCGCGGCCTTGTACGCCGCGTGGACCTTGCGGTAGTCGTGTCCGCCGCGCTTGAGACCCCAGATCTGGTCGTCCGTGAGCGGCTCGACCATGGCCTTCGTGCGGGGGTCCCGGCCGAAGAAGTGGTCGCGGACGTACGCGCCGTCGTTGGCCTTGTAGGTCTGGTAGTCGCCGTCCGGCGTGACGTTCATCAGGTTGATGAGGGCGCCGTCGCGGTCCGCGTGCAGCAGCGCGTCCCACTCCCGGCCCCAGATGACCTTGATGACGTTCCAGCCGGCCCCGCGGAAGAAGGCCTCCAGCTCCTGGATGATCTTGCCGTTGCCGCGCACCGGGCCGTCGAGCCGCTGCAGGTTGCAGTTGATGACGAAGGTCAGGTTGTCGAGCTGGTCGGTCGCGGCGACCTGCAGGAGGCCGCGGGACTCCGGCTCGTCCATCTCGCCGTCGCCGAGGAAGGCCCAGACGTGCTGCTGGCTGGTGTCCTTGATGCCGCGGTCGTGCAGGTAGCGGTTGAACCGCGCCTGCATGATCGCGTTCATCGGGCCGAGGCCCATGGAGACCGTCGGGAACTCCCAGAAGTCCGGCATGAGCCGCGGGTGCGGGTAGCTCGGCAGGCCGTGGCCGGGGCCGCCGTGGCTGACCTCCTGGCGGAAGCCGTCGAGGCGGTCCTCGGTGAGCCGGCCCTCGAGGTAGGCGCGGGCGTAGATGCCGGGGGAGGCGTGGCCCTGGATGTAGACCTGGTCGCCGCCGCCGGGGTGGTCCTTGCCGCGGAAGAAGTGGTTGAAGCCGACCTCGTAGAGCGTCGCCGACGACGCGTAGGAGGAGATGTGCCCGCCCACGCCGATCCCGGGCCGCTGCGCGCGGTGCACCGTCATGGCGGCGTTCCACCGGATCCAGCGCCGGTAGGAGCGCTCGACCTCCTCGTCGCCCGGGAACCACGGCTCACGGTCGGTCGGGATCGTGTTGACGTAGTCGGTGCTGGTCAGCGACGGGACGCCGACGTGACGCTCACGGGCCCGCTGGAGCAGCCGGAGCATCAGGTAGCGGGCGCGCTGCTGCCCGGCGTTGTCCAGCGCGGCGTCGAACGAGTCCAGCCACTCGGCGGTCTCCTCCGGGTCGATGTCCGGGAGGTGGGCCGCGAGGCCGTCACGGATGACGTGCACGCGTCGCGGGCTCTCGGTGCCGTTGCGGGCCGGTGTGTCGCCGCCGGTGGTGCTCTGGCCGGTCAAGGGGTCTCCCTGGGTGGCTCGTACAGGTGTTGTGCAGTGTTCCGCGTTCCCCGGGGTCGTGCCGGGCGGCAGCCCCGGGTGGTACCCCCTATCGTGCCCCTCGCCGCATGATCACGGTACGGCGGTTGCGCGGGGCCGCATGGTCGTGTTCGGATTCCGCATCCGAACCCACTCGCGGCGGCCCGCACCCGGTGCCGCCGTACCGGAGGAAAGAGGTGTACGCGTGGTCGCCGCGGAGGATGCCGGACGTCCGTCCGACATCGCGGACAAGCTCGGCATCGAGCCGGGCATGGTCGTCCAGGAACTGGGATACGACAGCGACGTCGACGACGCGGTCCGTGAGGCCGTCGAGGACGTCACGGGCGAGGACCTCCTCGACGAGGACGCCCAGGAGGTCATCGACGTCATCCTGCTCTGGTTCCGGGAGGGCGACGGCGATCTCGTCGACACCCTCGTGGACGCCCGCAGCATGATGGCCGACAACGGCATGATCTGGGTGCTCACCCCGAAGACCGGCCGGCCGGGCCATCTCGAGCCCAGCGAGATCGCCGAGGCCGCGCCCACCGCGGGCCTCGCGCAGACGTCGAACGTCAGTGTGGGGGAGGACTGGGCCGGGGCGCGGCTCATGTCGCCGAAGGCGGGCAAGAAGCGGACCTAGCCCGTGGCCGGGTCGAGGCGGGCCTCGGCCCGCTTCGGCGCGAACAGCTCGACGGGGTTGCCCGACGGGTCCTCGACCACCACCTGGTCGCCGCCCACCCCCTCGACCAGGTCGCCGCGGAAGACCACCCCGGCCGCGCGGAGCCGTTCCGCGACGGCGGGCAGGTCGGTGACCTCGAGCGCGAAACGGTTCCAGCCGCCCGGCTCCGGGACGCGGCCGTCGGCGGCGGTGCTGCCGCCGCCCCCGGGCCCGCCGGGCGCGCTGAGGGCCAGCCGCAGGTCCCCGCGGGTCAGCATGGCGAAGGTCGGGGCCGGGTGCATGACCTCGGTGAACCCGAGATGGCGGGTGTAGAAGTCGATCGCGGCGTCGACGTCGCGGACGATGTACCGGACGCTGACGGTGGCCATGGCGTACCCCCACGTCGCTCGTCGGCCGGGACCGGGCGTCCCGCCCGCGCTGGACACCGTAGGCCCCTAGGAGCTGTTTACGAAGTCGGCGAGGCGGGTCGCGTC